>JAUIAZ010000327.1 GCA_030427465.1 Gammaproteobacteria bacterium
CCGCCTGCATCGTGGGTGGTCAGCGTGATCGAGACGCGGTTGTAGACATTCGACCATTCGGGGTGGTGGTCGGCCTTGTCGGCGTGCAGCGCTACGCGGGTCATGAAACCGAAGGCTTCATTGAAATCGGCGAAAAAAATAATAGCATCGGTTAAGAATCCTGAGTCGATAGTATTTCATCATCCACCGTGGTTATAAATACATAACAAACGCGTCAATTAGGACGCTCGCAAGCTCGCGCCTATTACGCGGGCGTATGCACTAAGAGGCGAATTCAGCAGTACAAGATGGTAATTTTTAAATCCGAACAAGATATTGTCGACAAGCTAGACTTGCACGATCAGCTCGTGGTGGATTGCGCTGCCGGAAAACTGGAGTTTTGGAAGTTTTGTGAGGCATACAATAATTTCTTCTATTTCTACGCTCTCGATGGCCACGAATCTGACGATGAAGAACTAGCGTTACTGCATAAGTTCGAGGAGCGCATACTGTTTCACGAGCAAGTGGCCGAAGACGTTTTGGGTAAAGTATGCTCAGATGAAGATGCGGAAAAACCTGATTACATTCTGTGCGGTCGTTTTGGCTCTAAGGTCGCAGTAGAAAAATTGGTAGCAATAGTGGGTAAAAGTGCATACAAGGCGAATGAAATTCGCTCCACTCAATTCGTTCGCTGCGCCGGACACTCGGTCGGTCCGCAGATCAGTGCGTTATGGGTCTTGCAGATGTTGGTTGGCGTCCATACGCTTATGAAGGATGCGAACAATCTCTATACATTCACGATTTCTTGAATGGTAGAAGATGATATGGCTACCAACTGGGTACTTGCGGTAGCCAGGCTTTATTTTATCACATTGCTTGCCAGTCGATGGCTTATCGCCAAGCATGTGAAAGGTGTCATCGATTTGTCTGAGGTTAATATTCCGCTGACTCTTCCCCCACTCTTTTTGGGTGTAAGTTGCGATTGCTCTAAGGTCGGCTTTAGCTGCATTGGTTAACAAAAAGGATTTCATTATCAGCCGTCAGCATCCAACTCTTCTATAAAAGCATCGAAGCTGTATTCAGCAATACCACTTTTCTCGCCTTCCTCAAGCAAGCGTCTCAGGGCTTCGGTTTTAGTTTCGCTTTTCTCAAGCATTCTCAATCCAGCGCGGATAACTTCACTTGCAGAGCCGTATCGACCGCTATTTATTTGATTGGCGATAAAGCCTTCAAAATGTTCACCAAGGGTGATGCTAGTATTCTTAGCCATTTTCACACCTCAAAAATACCAAAATATACCATAATATGGTATAAAATCCATGGCAAGGCGATGAAATTTGCTTCACTCCCTTCGGTTGCTGCGCCGAACGCTCTCTTGCTGACGTCTCCTCTCCACAAGCTCTTTAAGAGTTTGATTTACAGTGTCCTTTTTTGTTCGAAGGCCGCTTATTTTCACAGCCTCGTTGAGAAGTTGATCGTCTATTGATAAGTTCGTAGGCATAGCTTGTACTCCTCTACACAAATATTCACACACATTTTCACAGAAGCGGTGAGGTTGCAGTAGCCTCCTGTAATACGCCTTGATGCTAGCCTCAGCCAATTGGATAGACTTCGCAGGTGCAGCATGAAAAAGAGAATGAAATGCTCATTCGCTTAGTTAAGATTCGCTGGGTTCTGTGGACCTAGCCAATGTCTACTTTGATCAGGACTTGAATTTGCTGACACAAACAGCGGGAAAAATGGTGGGCCTGATTCTGGCGCACAGCGTGCTGATCGGTAACCGGCTGAAGGCGGGCGAACTTCTGGTGCCTCTGATTATTTATTATCAGGAAGGTATCCGGAAGCTTGAGGCCTTCGAGGCGGAAACCCAGCAGGAGGCGGTGTTACGGGGGCAGGCTTTTATCGCGCAGATTCCAGACAACGTGGAACGATGGGCCTATGTTCAGGACGGGTTGATCACGCTCAATGATGGCGTGAAGCAGGATGCCTATTTCATCAAGGCCTGGGTGAAAGGTATGCAGGCACCACTGGAGCTGTACCAGACCTACCAGCTTAATCCGTTCATGCTTGTGAAAACCGTAAAGCCGATTAACTATGAAGCCAGTGGCCTGCCCATCAGTGAGGCCAATTTGTTCACGGATGCCGTCAATGAAGGCATTGTCTCGCACCCGCTCGCTACCCGGGAGGAGCTGCAACAGTGTTTCGGCAGCTCCCTCTGACCTACCGCATCGAGTGTCTCAGGAATAGTTATGACGTTTAACCTGAACAAGAAATTCTTCTACTTGCTTGTTGGCGTGCTGCTGATAGCGGCCGGTGCCTTGTCAGGCACATTCGATGCGGATGCCGAAGAGTCGGTCAATTCGGCATTGAAACGGTCGCTGGTGACCTTCGGTGCGGCGAGAGCCCTCAATGCAGTGATCTCGACCGCGCAGGGCACCGAGGTCAGCGTAACGCCTGCGGGACTGGGCGTCACACTCACGCCAGGCGAGGTGCTGGACCCGGTGAATGATCTCGTGGAACGGTTCTCCGAGTTCATGCTGGTCAGCTCCGTCGCGTTGGGTGTTCAGAGCGTGCTGCTGGAAGTGTCCGGGTGGCTGCCTTTCTCAATCATATTGGTCGTGCTTGGTCTGGGGCTGGCGCTGTCACATGCCTTTTCGGTCACTTCGCCGCCTGCCTGGAGGCGCTATCTCTGGAAGGTGTTTGTGGTTCTGGCCGTTTTGCGCTTCATGATTCCGCTGGCGCTGATCGGCTCAGAGCTGATGTACACGAGCTTTCTGGAGGCGCGGCATTTGCAGGCTGAACAGGGCATCACCCAGGCTTCCAGTGAGGTGCAGATGATCAATGATGAGCGCGGTGTAGCGGCCACTGCCAACGTGGATGACAGCACCTGGGAAAGACTGAAAATCTGGGTTGATGATATGAAAATCAAAGCGAGCTCTGCGGTTGATCTGGACCGTTACTCGGAGGCGCTGGAAAAAACTACGCAGGATGCCATTGAACTGATCGTCGTGTTTTTCCTCAACACCCTGCTGTTTCCGCTGCTTATCATTCTGGGCTTCTGGCACTTCGCAAAGTGGGCTTTGCTCAGTGCCTTCAGGCCAGAATGAGAGTAAATTGGAAAAGCAGCTCAGGCAGGAAGGCTAGGCAGACATGAGCAGATCCCATCAGGTACTTTTCCTCTCACATGGCGGCGGCCCTTTGCCGATTCTGGGCGATCCGGGTCACGCCGCTTTGGTCGAGTGTTTGCAGCATCTGGCCTCCATCATGACCCGACCTTCAGCGATACTGGTGGTCAGCGCGCATTGGGAAGAGCAGGTGGCCAGTATCACCTCAGGCGCCTCTCCCTCTTTGATCTATGACTACTATGGATTTCCGGAGCCGGCCTACCAGATTGAGTATCCCTGCCAGGGGGAACCGAGGCTGGCAGAACGTATTGCTGAGGTATTGGCAGCCAGGGGGTTTGAGTCACACTGCCGGGACGACAGAGGCTTCGATCACGGACTCTTCATCCCTTTGAAAATTCTGTATCCGGAAGCCGATATTCCCTGTGTGCAGCTTTCATTACTTAATAATCTGGACCCTAAGGCGCACTTTTCTATCGGTCAGGCCTTGAAAGATCTGACGTACGACAATTTGTTGGTCATAGGCTCAGGGTTTTCCTTTCATAATTTGAAAGCGTTTTTTGCACCCGCAACGCCTGAATCCTCTGAACTGAATGCGTCATTTGAAGCCTGGTTGAAGGAAACCTGCTCTGATCCCGAGATCTCAGAAGAGGAAAGACGAAGGCGCCTGTGTGCCTGGGAGGAAGCGCCCGGAGCTCGGTTTTGTCATCCCAGGGAAGAGCATTTATTGCCACTGCATGTTTGCTGCGGCTTGGCTGGGCGAGTATGTGATGAAGTTTTTGACATTCGCATTCTCAACAGACAGTCGAGCCTGTTTCTCTGGCAGACATAAGGTGAGGAAGTTCCGAGGAGGGAGGCCGTCATGAGTGCCTGCGGCACGCTGGTGTTTTTCTGTAGCAAAATGGGGGCTGGTAAAAGTACGCTGGCTGCCAGAATCGCACGTGAGCGTCAGGCGGTTCTGATTTCAGAAGATGAATGGCTGGCCGCGC
>JAUIAZ010000328.1 GCA_030427465.1 Gammaproteobacteria bacterium
ATGCCAGGCCAGCCTGTTGTTGATTGAAGAGAGCTTACCGGACCAGGATGGGCTCAGCATTGCCGAAGAGGCGCTGCTGCAGGATCCCCGCCTCAGCGTGTTGCTACTGGTCGATCAGTACATACCGGAAAGGCGCTTACGCCTGTATCTGCAGGCGGGTATCCGCAGCGTTATCAGTAAAACCCAGAGTCTGCAGGCACTTCAGCGAGCCTTGCTGTGTATAAGCCAGGGGCAGCTTTATGTGGATCCGGCGGTCTGTACGCCCCCGCGTGATGCGGTTCAGACCTTGCCCTGGCAGAGCCTTTCGCAGCGCGAACAACAAGTGGCGCGGTTCCTGGCGCAGAGACTGGAGGCCAAACAGATCGCAGAACGTATGGGCCTATCCTACAAAACAGTTCACTCCTACAAAGACCGCATTCTTCAGAAGCTGGGTCTGGAAAGACCCTCCGAGCTGCTCTTGATTCTGCAGCGGCAAAAGCAGGAATGGGACCTGTGAGATCCCGGCTGAAGAATCCCTGGCCCGAACTTGTGCATCCGCGAGAGCGCAGGCGCTTCGAGCGTTACTGCCGGGTTCATATACAAGGCCAGTTGCTGCCGCTGTTTGCCGACATTTCCCTGCTGCTGACCCTGATGGCGACGCTGGTTTTTATCCTGGCCGCCGGTTTGAGTCAGGGCTGGTCGCAAGTTCACCCCATCACCTATCTGTATCTAACCCTGATGGTCTTGCTCCTGCTGCTGCATCGGCTGCGCTGGGTGCGTCGTCGGGCACCGTTGATGGCCACTGTCCTTTTCTTGCTGGTCAGTGGTTTCGCAATGCTCGGTTTCCTGAGCTCCCGTGGTGAACCGGATGCACTGACGGGTTTGTTCTTTTTTCTCAGCAGTCTGGGGTTTCTCACACTCTCCCCGCTAAATACGCTGGTTTTGCTGTCCCTGAATGCGCTGTTTCTCATGCTGTCCCTGCATGCCTTGCCGGCAGTCACTGATCCGCTCGCGGGTCTTCTGGGTTTGTTGAGTGACTGGTTTGTGGTTTCCTGCCATCTCATTGCCCTCGCCAGTGCTGTGTTCAACCGCTGGCTGTTTCGCCGTCTGCTGGCTCTGCAATACCTGCTGGGTAAGCGCAACCGGGAGTTGCAGAGAACCTGGCGATCGCTGCAGGAGACCGAGAGTCTGCTGGTTCAGGGGCAGAAGCAGGAAGCACTGAGCCTGATGGCCAAAGGACTGCTGCATGAGATTATCAACCCGCTCAACAACGCCAGTCAGGCGCTCCAGTATGCGCGCAGTCTCAAGCCGGATGCCGGGATGGCTGAGGTATTGGGGGATGTGGACGAACAGCACCAGCGCATCGACCGCATTCTGAAGCAGCTGGTTGAGTTTTCCCGACCCCCTTCGGCGGAGCAGTTTCAACAGGTGGACCTGCTGGAGGCTGTGGAAAATGCGCTGCACTGGTGCCGCTCTGAACTGAAAGGCGTGGAAGTTCGCTTGCAGAGTCTGGAAAACCTCAAGGGCAGGGCGCATCCCCAGGCCCTGCAGCAGATTCTGATCAACCTCATACTGAATGCCCGCAATGCGCTGATGCTAACTGAAGAGCGCCGCCCTCCCTCACTGCTGATCGAGGGGCGGGATGCCCGAAAGCACAGTGTCCTGGTGATCGAGGATAATGGGGTTGGCATGCCACCTGAGCAGTTGGGCCGGATTCGGGAAGCTTTTATTTCCTTCAGCGAGCAACCCGGCCGGCTGGGCCTGGGGCTTAGCATCTGTGAGGCACTTCTGCGCCACCACGGCGGCCGCATGGATATAGAAAGTATTCCGGATCAGGGAACCCGAGTCAGCCTGTATCTGCCCAATCAGTTTACGAGCGGGCCTTCTACAAACGGGCCTTCTACCAACAGGTCTACTAAAAACGGGAAATAAGGCGCAGGCTGAAGGCGTTTCCACTGGGGTCGGCCTGCTCCGTCTGGCCGCTGACCTGGGGAAACAGCAGGTTGCCGCGAACCTGGAAGCGTTTCTTCCAGTAGTAATTCAGTCCCACCAGAAAAATGTCTACCTTCTGACCGATGCCATCCTCTTCCAGATCGACGCCGCTATAGCGGAAAACTGCTTCAAGCGCTCCCCATCCAGCCTGGGGTTTGAAACGGACAAGTCGGTTATCGCGGTAGCGTCGGCGCTCTCCGTTGAACAGGTAACTACTCTGGAGGTAGCCTCCTTGCTGCCAGACTCTGTCGGACGTTTCGAGGCGGATTTGGCGAGCAAACCACTCCCCGGAGAAGGTCCAGCTCTGATAAACCCCGAGCGCCTCAAGCCCCAGCGTACTGGCACGGTCAAAATCGTAGCCCGGGCTTCGGATCACGGTCTCGCCGGAATACAACTCGGCCCGGTTACGTACACGCAGACGGCTGTCCCGGCTGAGCTTGTGGCTGGCTGACAGGCCGATCTGGGCCTGCCATTCACCGCCGGGTTTGAAGCCGTGCGTAACGCGACCGCTCGCCCCTCTGGGATCATCCTTCTCACGACCTTCCTGAAACAGGCCGAAAGCCCAGGTGCCCCAATCCGCCTGATTGAACAGAGACAGCCCGATGCTGCGTCCAGGGGCGAAAATATCGGTGGCCATGCTGCGTTCAGTGACGGAGAGTCGTGTATAACCGGTCGTCCGTTCCAGCCCGAAAGGCTCCAGGAACTGACCGATCTTCAGGCCGACCGCATTGTCTCTTTGCCAGGTCACACTGATGTCTTTCCACTCAAACTCCGCTTCATCATCGCGTGTCTGATAGTCGCCCGATATCTCCAGTTCCCAGGACTGGGCGGGTTCCCAGGTGAGCTCGGCCTGGGCTCTTCGTAGCTCCGTGTTCCATCCAGGTGCCTGACCGGAAAGGCTGTTAAAGGCAGCGGGTTTTTCGACGGCCAGGATGACATCAAAATCCCAATCCAGTGTTTTAGCTGTCGAGAGTTGAGGGTGCAGCAGGCAGGCGCCCAGCAGCAGAGACGTTGGCAGCTTAAGCATGTCAGTCGGTCCTCTCTGGCCGGTAGCGAACCCGCAGAGTGGCGGTATCCTTCAGAAAGCTGATCTGATCAATCTCTACATGGCGAATCGCCAGTCCGGTTCGGGCTTCCAGATCAGCAAGCAGGGCCTCGCGACGATCCGGGTGGATGTTCTCGATCTTTTCGTACTCGATCCACTGCTCGGACTCCCTGGGCAAAAACCAGGCGCTTTCCAGGTACAGCAGAAGTATCAGGACCAGCGCGTCCAGCAATGCCAGCTGCCAAAGTGGCAGGGGTTGAATGGCCGCGAGCAGGGCCATGGCAATGACCATGAACAGGTAGGTCATTTCCTTGGCGCCCAGGGTCTCCGTGCGGTAACGCAACAGGGAGAACACGGCAAACAGACCAAAGGCAAAGCCCATGCTGATTTCGGCACCATGCAGAAAAGCGGTGACCAGAAAAACCCCCTGGCCAAACAGGACCAGCGCCACCGCATTCTGCCGGTGACGGTCTATGCGATAGTAGATGCGTACCAGCAACCAGAGAAATCCGCTGTGTACGAGCCAGCTCAAGAGGAGGGTGGGTTGAAGCAGCGAATGTTCAACTGGCATACCGAACCTCCTGTGATGCGGTGTCCCAGGCTCGTGTGAGCGGTAAGCGCCAGACATCATGGATCAGGGGCTTGAAGGCGTTCTGTTTGAGTGTGCGGTCAAGCAGGGCTCGACCCAATGCAAACTTACTCAAGGCTCTGGGACGAATACCGGACTCGCGCAACTGTCTGGCCAGCCAGGAGGTCAAAGGCTTCTGCGGTGTCTTGATTTCCACGATGGCCCAAGGCTTGAGGATCAGGGCCTGAACCTCCGAATCGCGTGTGACTTCGGTATAAGACAGATTGATATCGACGGTAATGCGTTCGGTTGCGGCCGGGTTCAACAAAGTAAAACGCTGATACTTGACCTGCAGCACAGGCTGCCAGTTGGTCAGTTGCAGAGGCGGATGGGCAGACAGCAAGTCGGCGCATTCCGTGTTCCAGCACCCAAGTTGAGGAACGCGCACGCGCTGTTTCACTGTATGCTGGGAACGGAGGCGTTTTTTCAGTTCAAAATAGAC
>JAUIAZ010000329.1 GCA_030427465.1 Gammaproteobacteria bacterium
CTCCTGAGTTTGTTCCTGCCCGGATGGCTGCCCCTTCTTACCTTGTTCAGGGTTTGGCTGGGCGCTCTGGCTGCCAGAGCTTCCCTGATTTTGCTGGGTATCCTGATTACCGGAGCCTTCCTGATTTTGCTGCGCATCCTGGCTGTCGGAGCCCTCCTGATTACGGGAGTCTTCCTGCTGTTGCTGTTGCTGGAGTTCGAGGAGCGCCTCCAGGTTATCCCTGGCTTCCGGAAATTCCTGCCGCTGATTCAGTGCTTTCTGGTAGGCCTGGATAGCCCCTTGAATGTCACCGGCGTAGGCGAGTGCATTGCCCCGGTTGTAATGTGCCACTGCCGTATTGATTCCTTCTAGCAGACTGGCTGCTTCCTGGTATCGCTCCTGTCGATACAGCGCCATGGCCTGCCATTCGGGTTGTGAGAACAATGAAGCCGCATTTTCAAATTCTGAGGCCTCGAAGGCTTCCAGCCCCTTACGGTCATCATTTTTGAGCCAGTCAGGGTAATCTGCAGCCTTGACAGGTGGGGTAAGCAGCAGGCTGAAACCGATCACGAGACAGAATACCGGATACCGGTAGCCCAGCCAGGCAAACGCCAGTACCAGTGGAATCAGCAACCAGTACCCTTCATCCAGTGGCTGTTCAACCGCCTGGCCGGATTCACTCTCGCGATAATCGGTTACAGTCTCCGGCAGCAGACGGCTCAGGTCCCGGTCATTCAGGGTAATCTCGCTGTAGTGGTCCCGGGGGCCGCTCATCAGGGAGGAAAGCGCAGAATGATCTACCCGTGAAATCACAACCTCGCCCTCGCTGCGCAAAAAGCCGCGATCAGGAATCGGAATCGGGCCGCCTTCGCTGCTGCCGACTGCCAGTATACTGACCGGCGTTCCAGAGCTCTGCCGCCACTGCTCTATCGCTTCCCGGTCGACGGGGTCAATACCATCGGTTACTACCAGAATCCGGCCCTGACCATTCCCACCCTGCCTGAGCATGTCATCGGCCAGCGTCAGGGCGTCGGGCAGCTTGTTGCCAAAAGCCGGCATGATCATTGGGTCTAGAGCCGGTAGCAGGGCGGCTACAGTGGCTTTGTCTTCGGTGAGGGGAGTCACCGCATGCGCGCTGCCGGCATAAGCGATCAGTCCGGTGAGCCCCTCGGTTCTGCGGTCGAGCAGGTCGCTGATCTTTTGACGGGCACGCACCAGACGACTGGGTCGAACATCCTCTGCGAGCATGGAAAGTGAAAGGTCCAGAGCGATCACGAGCCCGTTGGATTTCTGTTGTACAGGCATCTGATCCGTGCGCCAGGAGGGGCCGGACAAGGCAATGGGAATGAGAACCGCGCCCAGTAGCAGAAGTCCACGCCGCGAAAGCTGGCCTGCGGGGCGTCCGGGCGCACTGCTGAGAACTTCCAGGAAGGCTGGCGGCAAGTGCGCAGCCCAGCCCCGGGCACGGCTTTGCCGGTGTTGCCAGAAAAGCAGGGCGGCGATCAGGACTGGCAGCAACCACAACCATTCAGGGCGCAGGAAAGTCAACTTGAGCCCCCCGGTTCAGGTGATCGCCAGCGCAAGGGTAGCGTCAGTCGTGACAGCAAACCGAGCCCGAGCGCAGTCAGTAACAGCATCCAGTAGTATTCAGTTGTTGGCCGGTAGAGTCGGGCATCCTGTTCGACAGGTTCCAGCTGGTTAATGACTTCGTAGACCATTTCAAGTTCGCCGGTGCTGCGGGCACGGAAGTATTGTCCCCCGGTGAGGGTGGCTACTTCTTCCAGCAGCGCTTCGTCCAGGTCTGCTGACGGGTTGCGGGGCATGCCAAACAGGCCACGGCGAACCGGCTCATCAGAACCGACACCGATGGTGTGGATGCGGATGTCACGTTGTGCAGCCTGTTTGGCTGCCTCCTGCGGGGAGACTTCACCACTGGTATTGCGCCCGTCGGTCAGCAGCACGAGCAGCCGCTGATCGCGCGGTCGTTCCTGGAGTCTCTTCACCGCCAGTCCAATGGCATCGCCGATGGCTGTCGAGTCACCCGCCATGCCGGGCGCAGCTTCCATCAGCAGGGTTTCAACCGTTTTCAGGTCGAAAGTGAGTGGCGCCTGTATGTACGGCTGGCTGCCAAACAGAATCAGGCCGATCCGGTCACCGTCGCGCTGGGCGATGAAGTCGGAGACTACAGCTTTAGTGACATTGAGTCGCGTGGTGCGGCGGTTGCGCCAGACCATGTCCTCTTCCTGCATACTGGGAGACAGATCAATGGCCAGGAAAAGGTCCCGTGCATTCTGGGTGACCGGTACCGCTTCTCCCACCCATTGTGGTCTTGCCAGCGCGGCAATCAGTGCGGCCCAGGCCAGCCAGGCCATCAACTGGCTCCAGCGTGGTGGGGCCTGGTGCTGGTCCATGTGTCCGGCGGCCAGGGCCTGCCTGTAAAACGGCACCCGCAGTGCACTGAGTGTGCTGTTATCGCTGTGAGCTGTGTCGCTACCGGATTTCTCTGAAACCCGTCGCAGTCGCTTCAGCAGGGCCGGAAGTGGTAACAGCAGCAGAACTGGCCACCAGGCGAGTGTGATCATAGCCACCTCCTTATGCAGGACTGAACCAGCGCACTGGCCTGCTCCTGACTCAGGTTGCTGTGAGCCTGGTAACGCTCTTCCAGCATTTGTCGCAGTAGCGCTTGCTGACTGTCCGGTATCTGGCTTTGCAGGAAGTCGCTCCAGGTCTCCTGTGACCAGTTGCCTGTCGCCGGGTTCCGGTACTGAATGCTGAGGCGCTTGAGGAAACAGTTGACTGAATCCGCGAGGTTTTCTCCCCGCGCCAGACTGACCTTCAACGCCTCTTGCCACGCACGGCTCAGCTGCTGACGTGTCCGCAGACGTTTCCAGAGTCGCAGGCCCGTGTACAGCAACGCCACAGCAGCGAGCAGACACAACAGGATCAGCAGCCAGGCGGTCCAGGGTAGGGGCCACCAGCCAGGGCTTGCGGGGAGTATTACATCATGGAGTTGGGGAAGGTTGCCCGGCATCAGCGCCCCCCCGGTTGGGCGGGGCCCACCCGCTGGAGCTGGTCCAGAGGCGTTTCCCAGGTACTCAGCGGCAGGCAGGGAATACCGATCTGCCCGAACAGGCGGGGAATTGACGCCTGCTGTTGCTGCAGTCGTCGGTTCAGGCGTTCGCGGTTCTCGGCTTTTCTGAGGTCCAGCAACTGCCGGGCCTGCCCGTCGGTGACGGCCAGCAGGTCTGCCGGGAGCTCGCGCTCCATCGGGTCATAGACCTGTATGGCCATCAATTGCGCATGCCGCTGACAGGCACGTAAGAGATCCAGAGATTCGGCGTCCAGATCCAGCCAGTCAGACACCAGAAAACAACGGCTGCCCGGTCCTGCCAGACTCAGCAACTCTCTCAATGCATCAGCCAGTGGCGGTGTATCTCCGGCATGCTTGTCGTTATCAGTCAAGGCGTGGTTTGCCGATTCCACCGACTGCAGCATCCGCAGAACCTGACGCTGGCTTCGCCGCGGACGGAAGCTGTCGATTTTGTCAGGCCCGCGCACCAGTCCTCCGACCCGGTCCTGTTCCTGAAGTCCGGCCCAGGCCAGCAGAGCTGCAGTTTCGGCCGCAGCAACTGATTTGAAACGGAACTGGCTGCCAAAGAACAGGTTGCGCGTCTGATCAACGAGAAGAATGAGCGGGCGCTCGACTTCTTCCTGAAATATCTTGGTATAAGTCGCTCCCTTGCGGGCGGTGACATGCCAGTCAATATGCCGCGGATCATCACCGGGCTGGTAGGCCCGGTGCTCATGGAAGTCCATTCCACCGCCGCGAAAGCGGCTGAGGTGAGCGCCTGCCAGACGCTCCAGCTTGCGGGACTGGAAGCGCAGGCTGAGCCACTTCGCATCCAGACGAAGCCGGCTGAGTTCGGGCAGACTGGTGATGAAACGATGATCCGTCATGATCAGGGCAGCGGGATTTCCTGCAGCAGACGGTCAATGACCTGATCTGTGGTCAGTCCACGCGCCTCCGCCTCGTAACTGAGAATCAGCCGGTGGCGAAGCACATCGTGAGCAATGGCCTGAACATCCTCCGGCGCCACAAAATC
>JAUIAZ010000330.1 GCA_030427465.1 Gammaproteobacteria bacterium
GTCGAGAGGAATCCGGCCCAGCGGTGTTTCAAAGGCTTCGCAGTCCAGTTCCGGGATTGCCATACCGGTGAAGGCTACCCGGTGAGATGGACCGAGCAGTAACACGCGCCGAAGGGGCGGGTCTGATGCCTGCAACAGGCGGTAGGCAGACGCAGCAACGGGGCCAGAATAAATCAGGCCGGCATGTGGCACGATCAGAGCTTTCACCGGAACTGCACGCGCCGTATCTTTCACCTGCCCTTGCAACTGGGCGCGGATCAGTGTGCTCAGTTCCTTCGGGTTGTCGGGATAAAACATCCCGGCCACCGCAGCGGGTCGGAAGGACATTGGGTCTCCTTGGCTGAAGACTGTGATCGCAGCGGGGCGCTTGTGCGCCTCGTGCACAGGACAGCTAATGGTTCTATTATGGATCATAAGCCTGGTGACTCAAGGGGGGCGGATGAATCTGGAAACGGCCTTTCCCACGGAATACTGGCACAAATTGCCAGATGGCCGTGTGCAGTGCGACGTTTGCCCCAGGGCCTGCAAACTGCATGAGGGCCAGCGTGGCTTATGCTATGTACGTGGTTGTAAAAACCAGGCGGTGGTCTTATACAGCTACGGTCTCTCCAGTGGCTTCTGCATTGACCCGATTGAGAAAAAACCGCTGAATCATTTCTATCCGGGTTCACCGGTTCTGTCTTTCGGGACGGCAGGCTGCAATCTGGCCTGCAAATTCTGTCAGAACTGGGATATGTCCAAATCCCGGGAGATGGATACGCTTTCCCAAAGCGCCTCCCCCGAAGCGCTGGTCAGGGCGGCTCGACAGTGGCAGTGTCGCAGCATCGCCTTTACCTATAACGACCCGGTGATTTTTCTGGAGTATGCGCAGGATACAGCGGATGCCTGTCATGAGGCGGGCCTCGCCGCCGTAGCCGTGACTGCCGCCTACATTTGTGATGCGCCCAGAGCCCGGTTTTTCAAGGCCATGGACGCCGTCAATGTCGATCTGAAGAGTTTTGACCGCGAATTCTATCGCAAGATCTGTGGCGCCGATCGGGATTCGGTACTGGATACCCTGAAATACAATCACCAGGAAACCGCTGCCTGGCTTGAAGTGACGACGCTGCTGATTCCGGGTGAAAATGACAGCGATGCTGAACTCAACGCTTTGGTGCAGTGGTACCGGGACAATCTGGGCACGGAAGTCCCCTGGCATTTCAGCGCTTTTCACCCGGACTGGAAAATGCGCGACCACGCACCCACCCCTCTACAGACCCTGCAGCGGGCCCGGCAGCTGGCTCTGGATGCCGGAATTCGCTACGTCTATACCGGTAACCGCTATGATCCAGAGGGGCAGTCGACCTACTGTCCGGGTTGCGGCACCTGTGTCATTGGACGCAACCAGTATGAAATCACGCAGTGGTCATTGGATGGCTCGGGCCGCTGTATGAATTGCCAGCAGGTGATTTCTGGTTATTACGATCAGAGCTCTCCGGGGCGCTGGGGAAGCCGCCGGCAACCTGTCCACGTCGCGGGGTAGCATTGAAATATAAACTGTCCAGTCACAGACATATGCCAGGCCGCAGCGGGGGTTATCCGGGCAGAGTGCTATGGCTGTCAGTGATACTCATGCTGAGTGTGAATACCCGGGCCGAATGGCATCTGAAAATACCGGTTAGCCCGGAACCCCCCTGGGTGATTCAGACAGACACCGGTATTGAGGGGGTTGACCTGCATATCATCCGTAAAATGGCTGAAGATCTGAATTTCAGTTACACCCTGATTCCCTGCCCCTGGGCCCGCTGTCTTAAAATCATGGAGCTGGGTCAGGCCGATCTGATGCTGGGGGTCTTCAAACGCGCGGAGCGGGAAAAATACCTGGCGTTTATTGAACCCGGTTACCTGCTGGATGACCCCAAGGTGTTTTACCTGCCTACCGACAGCCCGGTTCAGATCAATACCTACAAAGACCTCAGAGACCTGCAGGTCGGCGTCATGCGGGGGGCAGCCTATTTCAGACGCTTTGACCAGGACAACAACCTGAGCAAGATAGAGGTGACGGATGAGGTCCAGTTGCTACAGATGCTGAGCAAGCGCCGCCTCGACACCATCATTGGCAGCCCCACTGTGATCCGCTATCAGATCAACCGCCTGGGCCTGAAGGGCGAGTTCCGGCAATCGGCTTTTCGACAGAGCAGTGAAGGCTACTCCTATATGGCGATTGCCAGAAGCTCGGGTTTTATCGGCCAGCTGGACAGAGTATCCGGCTGGATCAGGGAACAGAAAGAGCGCGGATATTTCCGCACTGTGGTTGACCGGATCATTGATTCCGGGTCTGACCAAGACTAGTTTCAACTTGACGCACCTCAAGCCTTTCCTGAACTATTCTGTTTAAACTCAGGTAAACCTGACTGCTCGATAACAGAACCATTACAAGAAACGAGTTGGCCCCATGCGCGAAAGCGAAACCGTCAGCAACGCCTGCGAGGCATTCCGAAATGATCGCGGCCGCCTGCTGGATATCCTCTGGCGGGTACAGGATTCGCTGGGCGCGATCAACCTTGATTCCATGACGCTGATTGCTGAAAAACTCGCCATTCCGGTGGTTGAGGTGGAAGGCGTTGTCACTTTTTATGCCTTTTTTTCGGAGCAGAAACAGGGACGGATTGTTATCCGCTTATGTGAGGATATCATTGATCAGCATCAGGGCATGGCTGAGATCGAAGATGCCTTTTCCCAATGCCTGGGCATTGCCCCCGGAGGCACCACTGAGGATGGCCTTTTCACGCTGCTCAGGACGCCCTGCATCGGCTTGAGTGATCAGGCGCCGGCGGCACTGATCAACTTTGTACCGGTCACACATCTCAAACCAGGTTCCGTGAAACGCCTGGCACAGGCACTGCGCAAAAATCCTGACCCGCAGTCACTCATCACCCAGTACGGGGACGGACAGAATGCCCATCCCTTGATCAGAAGTGGTGTCCGTAATCTGATCCGTAAAAGGGGGCATATGCTGCTCGGTCAGGTGCCGCACGAGGCTGGCTGGCAGGTAGCCAGACAAATGAGCCCGACCGACATTGTCCAGCGAATCAGTGCATCGGAGCTGCGCGGTCGCGGAGGTGCCGGTTTTCGTACCGGTCTGAAGCTGCGTATGGCGGCGCGCAGTCCGGCCCTGGATCGCGTAGTGATCTGCAATGCTGATGAAGGCGAACCGGGCACTTGCAAGGACCGGGTACTTTTGACGGAACGTCCACAGTTGCTGATTGAGGGTATGCGGATCGCCGCACGCGCGATTCAGGCGAAACAGGGGATCATTTATCTGCGCGCTGAGTACCGCTATCTGCAGCCCTATCTGGAAAGCCTCCTGCAGGACGCCCGCATGCAGGGGCAGCTTGGCAGGCAAGCCGGCTTTGATATCCGTATCCAGCTCGGTGCCGGTGCCTACATCTGTGGTGAAGAAAGCTCTCTGATCCGATCCTGTGAAGGCTATCGGGGTGAACCCGGAAACCGCCCACCCTACCCGGCCCAGAGCGGCTATCAGGGCCTTCCGACCATCGTCAACAATGTCGAAACGCTGTGTCTCATCCCCCGGATACTGTCCGAGGGTGAACATTGGTTTCGCCAGACTGGCACCGCCCAGAGTCCGGGTACCAAGCTCTACAGCATCAGTGGTGACTGCAGCAAACCGGGCATCTATGAATTGCCCCTGGGCACGCCGCTCAGAGATCTGCTGGAGATGGCGGGTGGCCAGGATGCCGCTGCGGTTCAGGTCGGAGGCGCCAGCGGCGAGATTGTGGCGCCGGTCAATTTTGACCGGCCTTTGAGCTTTGAAGCGCTCAACAGTGCCGGCAGCATCATGGTGTTCTCTGGCGAACGAAACCTCTTGGAAGTGGTAGACTATTTCCTGCATTTCTTTGTCGAAGAAAGTTGTGGTTACTGTACCCCTTGCCGGGTCGGCAACGTGTTTCTCAAACAGGGGCTGGAGAAAATCCGCCAGGGGCTGGCTGAATCCGCTGACCTGGAAAACCTCAGGCAACTCAGCCAGACCATCATCGCCACGAGTCGTTGCGGCCTCGGGCATACGTCTCCCAAGCCTT
>JAUIAZ010000331.1 GCA_030427465.1 Gammaproteobacteria bacterium
AAAACTCCAGCGGCAGAATGATAGCCAGTACCACCAGCATGACCACAACAAACAGCTGCGTCCGGATCGATTTGCGTCTCACCTGACGCTCGGGTTGCTCTACCATATTGGTCGTTGCCGGCTCATGAACAGATCTGATAGACCCATGAAAGCAAACCATTATTTCTGAGACATCAGGCTGACTATACTGGCGCGCAAATTCCTTGAGTGATACGAGAAGAAGTCATGTCTGTTATCGGATTTATCAGCGAGCACCTTGCGACCATTCTGGCACTGATAGCCACGGGTATTTTCGCCGGCATTCTGGCAGGTTTACTCGGTGTTGGCGGCGGCATTGTCATTGTGCCCGTTCTGTTTTTCCTGTTTCAGGGCTTTGGCGTATCGCCCGAGTCAGCCATGCTGGTTGCCACTGCCACTTCCCTGGCAACCATCGTTCCCACCTCCATCAGCTCGATTCGCTCTCACCACCGCAAAGCCAATGTGGACCTTGATCTTCTGAAACGCTGGGCAGGCTGCATTCTTCTGGGCGTACTGGCGGGCAGCTGGCTGGTCACCCGCGTTGACGGTTCGCTGCTTACCGTGCTGTTCGGCGTGATCGCCACCCTGGCTGCACTCAACATGCTGTTCAGAACGGGAAAATCCGCCCTGTTTCCGCAACTGCCAGGCCGGGGCGGCCAGTCGCTGATGGGCACAGCCATCGGCTTTTTCAGTGCCATGGTGGGTATCGGCGGCGGAACCCTGTCGGTACCGCTACTGACTTTGTACAACTACCCTGCCCATAAAGCAGTGGGTACGGCGGCGGCCATCGGCCTGATCATTTCCCTGCCGGGTGCCCTAACCCTGCTGACCCTGGGCAGCACTCCGCCAGATGCCCCTGTCGGTACGGTCGGGCTGGTCAACCTCCCCGGTTTTATCTGCATAGTGCCGCTGACAGTCTTGTTCGCACCCGCCGGTGCCTCACTGGCAGCCCGGCTGGATGCATCAAGACTGAAGCAGGTTTTTGCCCTTGTACTGCTTGTCACAGGCCTGCGGATGCTGCTCCAGCTCTTTCTCTGAGCGCGCTCCACGCGCCGCAGTGAGTTCTTCTCGCAAAAGGTCTGCCCCCGCAGTCAGGGCATCCAGTTTGGCTCTGGCCACCTCGCGCGACAGCGGAGCCATACCGCAATTCGTGCAAGGGTAGAGCTTGTCAGCCTCGACATACTTGAGCGCTTCCCGCAAGGTGGCGGCGACCTGCTCCGGGGTTTCAATGGTTTCAGTCGCCACATCAATGGCACCCACCATGACCTTTTTGCCCCTTATGAGCTCGAGCAGTTCCATCGGCACCTGAGAATTGTGGCATTCCAGAGAAATCATGCCGATCTTTGACTGCCGGAGTTTAGGGAAGACTTCCTCGTACTGGCGCCACTCGCTGCCCAGGGTAGCCTTCCAGTCTGTATTGGCCTTGATTCCGTAGCCATAGCAGATATGTACCACGGTTTCACAGGTCAACCCTTCGATCGCCCGTTCCAGACAGGCAACGCCCCACTCGTTAACCTCATCAAAAAACACGTTAAAAGCCGGCTCATCGAACTGGATGATGTCAACACCAGCCTGCTCAAGCTCTCTGGCTTCCTGGTTGAGGATGCCGGCAAATTCCCAGGCCAGAGCCTGACGACTTTTGTAATGCGCGTCAGACAGGGTATCGACCATGGTCATCGGCCCGGGCAATGCCCATTTGATGGCTTGATCCGTCTGCTGCCGCAGAAACCGGGCATCTTCCACGAAGACAGGTCTGGGTCGGCTGACCGGCCCCACGACTGTCGGCACACTGGCCTCATAACGGTCACGAATCCGTACGGTTTCACGCCGCTCAAAATCAACCCCCTCCAGGTGTTCGATGAAGGTTGTCACGAAGTGTTGGCGGGTCTGTTCTCCGTCACTGACGATATCAATGCCCGCCGCTTCCTGCTCCTGCAGAGCAACCCGCAAGGCATCACGTTTTCCATCCACCAGTTCCTCACCCTGAAGCTTCCAGGGCGACCAGAGTCTTTCGGGCTCTGCCAGCCAGGAGGGCTTGGGCAGGCTGCCCGCCGTTGACGTCGGGAGTAATTTTTTCATGAGGGGTACCTTTCAGACCATTGTTTGAGAACAGACTGGTAGGGCTTGATGAAATGCTCCTCAGCAAACCGGCCTTGTTTCACCGCCAACTGGCTGCGCTCCACCCGGTCATAGACAATCTGGGTCAATGAGTGATCTGAGTGCTTGAGATCTGGCTGATACAGCTGTCCTGCCACGGCATTGGCATTGTAAATCTCGGGACGATAGATTTTCTGAAAGGTCTCCATCGTGCTGATGGTGCTGATCAGCTCAAGGTTGCTGTAATCACTGAGCAAATCCCCAAAGAAGTAGAACGCCAGGGGGGCCACACTGTCTGGCGGCAGAAAGTAACGAACCTTCAGCCCCATTTTCCGGAAATACTGCTCGGTCAGGGACGCTTCATTGGCGAGGTATTCCACCCCGAGAACCGGGTGCCGGTTTTCCGTGCGATGATAGATTTTGCTATCCGACACACTGAGACAAATGACAGGCGGCTTCCTGAAGCTTTCCCTGTAAGTACTTGAGCTGACGAAATCTCTGAAAAGCTTCCCATGCAGATCGCCAAAATCCGGCGGGACGCTGAAGCCGGTCCGGTTTTTATTGTAATCCAGTAGCCGGATACTGAAGTCATAATCGCGCACGTAGGAGGAAAAATTATTCCCAACGAGGCCTTCAACACGCTTATTCGTGTGGCGATCAACCATCGCAGTCTTCAACATCTCGATGGAAGGGAAGTTTCGGCCTTTGCCTTCCAGGTCGATATCGACCGAAATGATGTCAAGCTCGACCACGTATCTGTCCGCTTTCGGGTTATCCCAGTGAGCCAGCGCATTGAAGCGGTTATTCACCATCCGCAAGGCCATTCGCAGATTTTCCTGGCGTCTCTCGCCGCGTGCCAGGTTGGCGAAGTTGGTGGTGATACGGGTGCCGTCTGAGGGATGGTAGTTCTCATCCAGGCGGACGCGCCTGACGGTGTAGACAAAGCTCTGACTCATGCTGCTCACTTTCCTGTTGGTTGAACCGAAGTCTGCCGGATTGATCACCGGCAGCTCTCTCTGGACGGTATTTATACGCCCAGAGAAGCATGAGAAAAACTGATTTTATTTCATAAAACCATGTGAGTAGTTCATACCTCAAGAGGCCTAATGCACAGGGGATGGCTGGTAATTGCGGGCCAGGCCGATGAATGCGTTGAGGTATTCTATGGCCTCATCGCTTTCGCGCGTGCCCAGATAGATCTGCTTGGCTATCCCCTCTTCACCCAGACGCACCACGGCCAGTGGCAGCCTGCTGCAGTATTCCTCCGCCAGCCAGCGCGGCAAAGCCGCCACGCCGCGGTCACAGGCGACCATCTGCAGCATGATATCGGTGGCTTCGCTGGTCTTGTGCAGCCTGGGCACGACGCCTGCCGGGTTCAGGAACTGCGTATAGATATCCAGACGATCCGTGGCGACAGGGTAAGTCAGCAGAACCTGGTCACGCAGTTCTTCTGCTTCCGCATGGGGCAGACCAGCCAGTCGGTGATGCCGGGGTACGACCAGCACCTGCTCGTAATCAAAGACCGGAACAAAGCAGAGGCCCGCTTTATAGAAAGGATCCGGTGTAACCAGCAAATCGATCTCATAATCCAACAGTGCACCGACACCTCCGAACTGGAACTTCTGTTTCACATCCACATCGACATCCGGCCAGGCATCCAGAAAGGGGGATACCACGTTCAGCAACCACTGGTAACAGGGATGGCACTCCATCCCGATTCTCAAGGTTCCGCGTTCGCCCTGTGCAATCTGCTTAAGCTTGTCCTCAGCATGATCGAGCAGGGGCAGCACACGATTCGCAATATTCAGCAGATAACGCCCCGCCTGTGTCAGCCTCAGGCTGCGCCCTTCCCGCAGCCAGACCGCTGTGCCGAGATTGTCTTCCAGCTTGCGCATGGTATGACTCAGCGCGGACTGGGTAACACACAGCTCCCTGGCAGCCGCTGTCAGCG
>JAUIAZ010000332.1 GCA_030427465.1 Gammaproteobacteria bacterium
GTGAAGGCAGATGCACACCGGGTCCTGTTGTCTGCCCTGGTTGGCGGACTCGTTGGTGGCTTGCTTATGCTGCTGTTGTTCCGGTGCTGACCACCCCTTTGATTCTTTACGTGATTACCGCCAACGCGCTGTTCGGGCTGGTTGCGGGCTATCTGTTCTGGAAACGCGGGTTGGAGTCGGCGATAGTGGCACATATGGTGGCTCATGTTATCTTGGCCCTCGCCGAAGGTTGACTATGCGGTCCTGAAGGTAATGGTATTTTTGTGCGCGGCAAGTTGCCCCTAGAGGAAGCGGACGGCTATGCTTCGGATAATTAATGCTGCGTGGGCTTGGCGGTGCGACCGTCATGCCTTTTCAAGACCCGCCAGATTCCGGATTCATGATGAAACGTCTTTCAGTACCGCTGGCTTTCGCCGTTTTGTGCGCCTGCTCCAGTCAGGGAGTTTACGAAGGGATTCAGACCAGCAACCGGCTGGAGTGTAACAAAGTTCCACCCAGCCAGTATGAGGAGTGCCTGAGAAAATCCAACAAGCCCTACAGTGATTATGATCGCGAGCGCAAGGAAGCGCTTGAGCGCTAGGGAAAGCTGTTTATGACCCCCGCCATTGAGCAGGCCCGCAAGGCCGGAGTCTCTCATCAGGTTCACGAATACGTGCATGACCCTTCCCATGAATCCTACGGTCTGGAGGCGGCAGAAAAGCTCGGTGTTGCCGCTGAAAAAGTCTTCAAAACCCTGGTGGTCAGCCTGGATAACAAAAAACTGGCGGTCGGCGTGTTGCCGGTTTCCGGCATGCTCAGCATGAAGCGTGTGGCCAAAGCCGCCGGGGCAAAGAAGGCGACGATGGCCGCCAAGGCTGACGTTCAGCGTGCCACCGGCTATGTGCTGGGCGGAGTCAGCCCGCTGGGGCAGAAGAAGTCACTGACCACAGTGATTGATGAATCGGCGCTGCGACAGGATGTCATTTATGTGAGTGCCGGGCGCAGGGGGCTGGAGATTTCGCTTGCCCCCCAAGATCTCGCAGACCTGCTGCGGGCGACATTCACGGATCTGTGTCAGTAGCTCGCCAACGGCGTGGTAAGTCTCTGCATTTCCGCCCCGCATGTATTTTTCAGGTATTCATGGCTAATATGAAAGGAAATAATAAATGCACGCAAAGTGCAGGAGTTAGGGGCATGTTGGACATCGAATACCTGATAAACCGGGCACGGCACGAATCGGCTCATTTACTGATAATTGAAACAGGTTTCTCGCCGGTGGTCCGCGAGGGGGAAACGGCGGTTGCCCTGCCTTATCCCGAGCTGGACGGGCTGGATACCTTCTGTCTGGCCCGTGATCTGTCGCATCGGGCCTATCAGCAGCTGAAAGCCAATGAAGAGGCATCGGGGGAAGCCTTTGGATGCCGCTTCCTCTGCAAGCCTATGGACAGCGGAAACGCCAGCAATCTGTTACCGGATCAGCGTGCGATCAAAGGGGTGCATATTGAGGTCGTGATCAACGACCTGGCTTTGAGTCACTGAATTGGTCTGTTGGTCGCCCCGATTGAGTGTCGGGGCGATAGATGGTTTACTGCAGTCTCTGGGCCTTGTCCCCGCACCTTTCCCATCGCAGGCAGAACCATGCAGATTCTTTCCGTCAATACCGCTCGCCCGAAAACGCTTCAGGTCGGTCAGAAGACCGTCACCACCGGAATATTCAAGGAACCCCGACAGGATACTGTCTACCTCGGAGAGAGCGGCCTGGCAGATGACACCATCGTCAACAAGACGGTGCATGGTGGTGTTGACCAGGCGGTTTACCTTTACAGCGCAGCCGATTATGCCTGGTGGGCTGAACAGCTGGGCAGAGAGCTGCCCCCGGGGCTGTTTGGCGAGAACCTGACGGTTACCGGTTTTCATGAAGGTACTCTTAAGGTGGGCGACCGCGTACTTATCAATGGTCAGGTCTTGCTGGAGATCACCGCGCCCCGGGTGCCCTGCGCGCAGTTTGCGGCCAAAATGGGTGACCCGGCATTCGGCAAGAAGTTTGTAGCGGCAGGACGCCCGGGAGCCTACGCCCGGGTTCTGGTGCCTGGCGATGTCCGGGTTGGGGACACCCTGGAGTGGCAGCCTACTCCTGAGGACTATATCAGTATTCACGACATATTCGTGGAGTGGCACCGTAAAGGCTGGTCAGAGCCTGTTGTCAGGAAAACCCTGAACTCACCGGTTTCCCGGATTGCCCGGCGTATTATTGAGGAAAGAAGCGGGTTGGTTTCATGAGTGAAGCGCAGACCTGGCAGGGCCTGCGTGACGAGGTTCTGGATTTCTGGTTCACGACGCTGCGGCCAGCTCAGTGGTGGAAGAAAGACAAACGGGTTGATGCGACGATTCGAGAGCGCTTCGGGGGACTGCATGGCCAGGCGGCCTGTGCTGAGCTCTGGCAGTGGCGGGAATCCGCAGAAGGCAGGCTGGCTGAGATTCTGATTCTGGATCAGTTTTCCCGCAACCTGTTTCGTGAGGATGGTCGCGCCTTTGCCTGTGATGCGCTGGCACTTGCACTGGCTCAGGAGGCTGTTGCTGCCGGGGCGGACAGGGAGTTGCCGGTACAACGCCGGGCCTTCATTTACCTGCCCTACATGCACAGTGAGTCTTTGCTGATCCATGAGCAGGCGTTGAAGCTGTTTGCCCAGCCCGGCCTGGAGGACAACTTGCGTGCGGAAAAAGAGCATCTTGAGGTGCTGCGTCAGTTTGGCCGGTATCCGACACGCAACGACATGCTGGGTCGGGAATCCAGCACTGCCGAGCGAGCGTTTCTGGCCCGCTGAACAGGTCTCTGGGGCTCAGATGCTGTTTTCCGGGCGGCTCAGGTGGAACCCCTGGACTTCGTCGACGCCAGTTGCGAGTACCAGGTCCAGATTCTCCGCGTTTTCAATGTGGGTAGCAGAGACCCGGATGTGCTGGCTTTGAGCAATCTTGATGATGGCATCTATCCAGTGACGTTTGGTGGCATCGGTACTCAGCGAACGGGTCAGGGTGCTGTCGAGTTTGACCCGATCGATCGGAAGTTGTGACAGGTTAAGCAGCGAATTGGCATTCAGGCCGAAATGGTCAAGCGTAATCCGGAAGCCCTGCTTGCGCAGTTGGGTGACATGCTTTTTCCAGTTGGGCTTCTTGAATAATTCGGTTTCAGTCAGCTCTATCACCAATTGCTGGCAGCGCAGACCCGACTCTCGCCAGAGTCCGGCGAGGCCGGTGCGGAAGGTGTCGTCAGCCAGAGCTTCTGTACTCAGGTTGATGGAAATCCACTGTTCCTTGTGTATGTTGCGGATTGCGTCGTTGCGGATCAGCGCATGAATCATCCAGCGATCAATATCTGAAGCCAGTCCGTACCGCTGGGCCTTGGCCATGAACAGAGAAGGGGTCAGCAGGGTGTCTCCTTCGCGCAGACGGATCAGGCACTCCCAACCCACAGTCTGGTCCGGAGCTGAGGCCTGTCGTACAGACATGTATTGCAGTTCAAAGCGATGCTCGGAAAGTGCGGTGTTCAGGCGGTCTTGCCAGTCGCCACTGAGGGCCTGGCCAGTGCTGTTCTCTGAATGGAGTTGCCACTGATTGCGGCCCTTGATCTTGGCCTGCTGACAGGCGGAATCGGCCTTGGCCAGTGCCTCAGATACAGTACCTGAACGTTCATCCAGCAGAACCGCACCCAGTGAACCGGTTACCTGATATTGTTGGCCTTCCCAGTCAAGGTAACTCTGCTCCAGAATGCTGCGGTACTTTTCGGCCAGGTTAGGCACATCTTCAGGATTTACCGAGCCCAGAAAAACCGCAAACTCATCGCCGGACAGGCGCGCAACCTGATCCGTGGCGCGGGCGTTGTTTTTCATCTGGGTTGCCAGGTTGACCAGCAACTGGTCACCGGCAGCGTGCCCGAGTTCGTCATTCACCCGCTTGAACTTGTCGAGATCGATGAAAAAGAGCAGAGAAGGAAGGCGCACGCGTTTCTGGCGCTGCAGGAAGGCCAGCTCACGGGCCAGATTTTCCTCAAACGCGCTGCGGTTGAGCAGACCGGTCA
>JAUIAZ010000333.1 GCA_030427465.1 Gammaproteobacteria bacterium
CAGCCACATTCCTGATCCCCCAGCGTCAGAAGACGAAGCGTATCGGCCGGCAGATATTTACCAGCAAACCAAATGTATCGGTGAAACCCGGGTCAATGAGTACTTCGAAAGTGGAAAAATAGAAGGGGTTGTAATCCGACCAGCCATGATATGGGGGCCGGGCGATACACGAACCTTTAAACTTTTTAAAGGGATATCATCCCGGCGTATGCCGCTCATAGGGATGGGCACCACCTGGCTGCACTGGGTTCACGTGAAAGATCTGGCCAAATCCTTCCGCTTGGCCCTCGAAGCAAAGGATGTGACCAACGAAGCCTTTATCGTATGTGGAAAGGAACCGGTCACCATGAAGCATTTGTACGAGACAATTGCAGATTGTTGCGACGTGCCTTCGAAGTTTGTGCGGATTCCCGCATTGCCCATACAAGTCCTTGGATCGCTGTGCGAACTCGTCTGTAAACCGCTGGGCGTTGAGCCGCCACTATACCGTCGCCGTGTAGATTTTTTTACCAAAACCAGAAGCTTTGACGGAAGCAAGGCTCGAGAAATGCTTGATTATGAGCCTGCATATACCTTCCGGGAAGAAGTGTCTGAAATTGTATCCTGGTACAAAGCCAAGCAGTGGATATGATATCTAGATTTCAGTCGCCAAGAGCCTGAATGCTGGCTCTTGCAAGCTCCTTTAAAACAGGTGATTGTCCCAGTTCAGCTGGCGATACTGTTGCAGGTGACTTGTCGTGGCATTGCCGATTTCTATTTCATAGATGCCACCGTTTCCTGAAGTGGCCATCAGGGCATTTCGGGTAGCGCCTGCTGTAATACCACCAATGTCCGGTAATGAGTGGGATTCAAGCCAGCGTCCTTCCCTGGCATGCCATATGGTGACGCGGTTTCCTCTGGGCTCACTGGTCGCCACGTGCTTTGCATCGGCGCTGAGTGAGATACTCGCAACGTAATCCTTTATGGCTTGGCGTTCAGCGGCAGGCTGGCCGCCGAAGGGAATCAGTGCTTGTCCCTGGGTGTGACTGAATACCAATGGCAGAGCAAGACCTGGCAGGCCTTCAAACTGGGCGGCCACAAAGACGGTGTCTTCCTCGCTAACGCACAAATGTCGCAGGCTCAGTTGATGGTGGGGCGGTGCGAGGCTTTCCAGCTCGCGGCCAGAGATACCATCAATGTAGGTGAGTCGGGGGCGCATGTCCCCGAGATTAAGCTTGATCCGACCGGTGTCCGGGTGAGTCAGAATGCCGCCATTGGCGACCACCAGCGTGTTGCTCCGGTTCAGCAAGGCAATCTCATGCGGGCCGACACCCCGGCTTTCCCATTCTCCGAGCCGCTTCAGATTGTCGGCATCGTAAATCCCGATAACACCTCTTGCCGCCTCAAAATCGTTTTCCGTTGTAAATACTGTTTTTCCATCATGACTAAAGGTGCCATGTCCGTAGAAGTGTCGTCCCTGGCTGGCCCGGGTTCTTGTCAGCAGTTCACCCGTCTCAGGATTCATCAACAACATCCAGTCACCTGGTCTTCGGGCAAAAAAGAGCGCGCGCGAACCATCTGCCGAAATTCTGGCTCCGTGCCCACGAGATGAGACCGGCAGACGGTGGACCAAGCGCCCGAGCGGATCTATCACGCCGACAAAGTGCTGGCCATCGCGGGTGCTGAAAGCGGTCAATCGGTTGTTGGGCCGGGCATGCGCCAGAGCAGGCAGCGGCGCGCTCCAACAGGCAGCAGCAGCCACTGTCATGCAGTGTTTGAGAAAATTGCGACGGCTTGGCATTGGGACTTATTCCTCAGAAGTATCGGGCCAACGCAGCGTTCTGAACCCCTGGATTCTTCCCGTGATCACCGTGACCCCTTCATTACGCAGGCGCTGAGACTGCTCGGCAAAACGACTGGATTCCGGTGGAAAGGATATGCGTCCCCCAGCGTTAACCACCCGGTGCCAGGGCAGGGTGTTGTCAGCCGACAGCCTCGAAAGGGCGAACCCCGCGAAGCGGGCGAGCCCGGGCAGGCCCGCCAATCTGGCTATATCACCATAGGTGGAAACCCGCCCTTCAGGTATCGACGCGACGGTGGCCCAGATGGCTTCCAGGCGTCGGTCGACCGGCAGGGCGGGGCTGTCCTGTGATGGCTGGTCAGATTCGCAGACCGCCATCGACCTCGATGACCCGGCCGCTGAGATAGTCATTCTCAAGGATAAAGGCAACCGTCGAGGCGATTTCCGAAGGCTGCCCCATGCGGCGCAGTGGAATTCCCTTGACCATTTTTTCCAGCGCTTCCGGCTTCATGGAGCCGGTCATTTCTGTTTCGATAAATCCTGGTGCGATGGCCATGGCGCGGATGCCATGCCGGGCCAGTTCTTTGGCCCAGGTCACCGCCATGGCTGCGACACCGGCTTTGGCGGCAGTGTAATTGGACTGGCCCATATTACCCGCGCGGGAAATACTGGAAATATTGATGATACAGCCCTTGCTGCCACTGAGAATCATGGCTTCAGCGGCTTCCCGCCCGCACAGGAATACACCGGTCAGGTTGACATCAATTACTGCCTGCCACTCCGCCAGAGACATCTTGCGGTTGATCTCCCCGTCTTTGGCCTTGATCAGCATGCCATCGCGCAGGATACCGGCGTTGTTGATCAGGCCATCCAGTTGCCCGAAGTCGTCGTGTATGGCTTTGAACGTGGCGACCACTTCTTCCTCGCGCGCGACATTGCACAGATAGGTGCGGGCTTCACTGCCTGCCTCTTCGCACAGTGCACGGGTTTCATCGAGTCGTTCCTGGTTCAGGTCAATCAGGGCCAGTTTCGCGCCGCGGGCGGCCAGATCGGTTGCCATGGCCCGACCGAGGCCCTGGCCACCGCCGGTAATGGCAATGACAGAGTGGGTTAGTTGCATAGATTGATTCGCCTTTCTGAAATTGTTGCGGAAAACCGATATTATGACGGCTTGCCTTAAGGAATGACAGAGAAGCTCATGCGTGGACTCCGCCTTTACTTTATCCCTCTAGTGGCTCTGGTAGAGCTGTACCTGCTGATCAAGGTCGGCGGCTTTATCGGAGTGCTGCCTACGGTCGGACTGGTGCTGTTGACCGGGATGATCGGGGTTACGCTATTGCGCAGTCAGGGCTTCCAGCTGCTGGCGCAGCTTCAGGAAAAGATGGCGCGGGGAGAAACACCAGCCCAGGAGCTGTTGGAAGGAGTGGCGTTGCTGTTGGGAGGTTTTTGTTTGCTGACCCCCGGCTTTGTCACAGATACCCTGGGTTTCTGCCTGCTGCTGCCTTTCACGCGCAAGGCTCTGATAGCGGGTATTGCGCAGCGTCTGGCCGCCCAGGTGCAGACGGTTACCATGCAGCAGATGCGTCAGCCACCTCCTCACGAAGCGGGCCCGGTTGATTCCCGCAATGGCGGACGGACCCTGGAAGGTGAATATACCCGTGATGACTGAATTTTTTTCTTTTTTTTTCTTTGCCCCGTTGAAATCCCTGCTGTCAGCCCCATCTAAGCGATCACTGTTCGGGTAATGGCCCGAAATTAGCCAAGTGAAACTCAATTGGGAGATGACATCCAATGAATATCCGTCCACTGCACGATCGTGTTGTTGTGCGTCGAAAAGAAGAAGAAACCAAGTCCGCTGGCGGCATCGTACTGCCAGGCAAGTCGGCTGAGAAGCCAAGCCAGGGTGAAGTCGTGGCTGTTGGTACCGGTCGCATCCTGGACAACGGTGACGTGCGCCCACTGGCTGTCAAGGCAGGCGATACCGTAGTGTTTGGTCAGTATTCAGGCAGCACCGTCAAGATCGATGGCGAAGAGCTGCTGATCATGGCTGAAAGTGAAATTTTCGGTATTCTGGAAGGCTGATTGCCGCGCCCGGAACACCCGTTTTACAACCCGATTGTATTAACTGATTCATAATAAGGTGACACATATGTCAGCAAAAGAAGTCGTATTCGGTGATAGCGCACGCAAGCGCATGGTCAAGGGCGTTAACGTCCTGGCAGACGCGGTCAAAGTGACCCTGGGCCCCAAGGGCCGTAACGTGGTACTCGAC
>JAUIAZ010000334.1 GCA_030427465.1 Gammaproteobacteria bacterium
AATCCATCGGCTCCATGGCTGCGTGGGCCAGGAATGGGAAAGCATACTCCAGATCCAGAACACCCTCCTCTGCCTGAGCGTCTGACTCCGGCTTTCCGAGAACCGCATCCACATCGCCTTCGGTAACCACCGGGTCACCCGGCTTTCGGGCTGATTTACGGTAGGACTTTTCCAGTTCACTGCTGTCAACCCTCACGGCTTTGCTGTTATCCCAGGAAACCGAAACTGCAGCCGCTGCCTGACGCGCGCGCCAATAGTCTTCTGCAATCACAGCCACTCCCTGGGGTATGGCCCGGATTGCAAGTACGCCGGACATTCCCCCGGCTTTGGCGCTGTCGAAAGACTCTACCGTTGCCCCAAATCGTGGGGGCCGGATGATCACAGCAGTGAGAGGAATGGCAGTCTCATCGGTCGGTGCGAGATCGAGTGTGAACAGGGCCGAACCGTCGGTTTTACTGGCACTGTCCGGCCGCTGTAATGGCCCCTTGCCGATATACTGAAAATCAGCCGGATCTTTCAGCGGCACTTCGGTCGGCACCGGCAAAGCGGCGGCATCCAGGGCCAGGTCTCCGAAGCTGGCCGACTGCCCCGATGTCTCGTGCGTCACCACACCTTTGGAAACGCGGATTTCCGAAGCATCCACTTCCCAGCGGCGTGCTGCTGCCTGAACCAGCATGGTCCGGGCAGTGGCACCCGCCTGGCGGAACTGCTCATAGCTGTTGGCCAGCCCGGTACTCCCGCCGACCCCCTGTATGCCGAAAGCATTGTTCTTGAAGCGTTCCGTATCGGCCGGTGCGCTCACGGCACGGATCTGCTCCCAATCTGCATCAAGCTCTTCCGCCACCAGGGTACTGAGTCCGGCATAGGCACCCTGTCCCATCTCCAGATGCTTCACGATCACTGTCACCGTGTTGTCCGGGGCAACCACCACAAAGGCGTTGGGCTTGAGAGCATGGGCGGCCATATCGCGTCCGACAGCATCGGCTGGAACGGCAGCAGCCTTCAGCGCCCTCGAAGGCAGCGTCAGAGCCAGCACCAGTCCGGCAGAAGCGCCTCCCAGGAATTGACGACGATTCATCTCGGGCAACTTCATGCTTTGCCCTCCATCGCATCCGAGGCCAGATGAATGGCCTCGCGGATTCGGGCGTAGGTAGCACAGCGACAGATGTTGCCGTTCATGGCCAGATCAATGTCACGGTCATCCGGCTTGGGCTTTTCCTGAAGCAGAGCCACGGCGCTCATGACCTGACCAGACTGACAGTAGCCGCACTGAGGCACGTTGATGTTTGTCCAGGCTTTCTGTACGGCTTCTGCCGTATCGCCCTGCAGCCCTTCTATGGTGGTGACTGACATGCCGCTTACTGCGCTGACCGGCGTCACACAACTGCGCTGGCTCAGACCGTTGACATGCACAGTACAGGCGCCGCACTGTGCAACACCGCAACCGAATTTTGTGCCGGTCAGGCCCAGATGATCGCGTAGAACCCAGAGAAGCGGGGTGTCGGCGGGAACATCAACGTTGTGCTCCGTACCGTTGACAAGGAATTTCATGGAGGTGCCTCGCTATTTTATCTGTATCGAACTTTCTTGTGTGTGTTGAACTTTACAGAGGTGGGGCGGATGACGTTCCAGGAACGTCATCGTGATCGTGATAAAGGCGGCAACGATCCTGAAGCACCTTTTTTATTTTCCCCTAGTACATAGCAAAGGCAGCCATAAAATCAAGACGCCTAAATCATGCCAGAACCGGCTGATTCGATATGCGCCTTCAATTCGTCATATTCCTCACAATGGAAGAAACAGGCTTCATCAATCCGCTCCAGCATCTCTCTGGCCTCAGGCAAGCGATTGGTTTCCACGTACAATTCACCGAGGTATTCCAGGGCACTCACATGCTCCGCATCAATTCGCAGGGCCTGCGCATAGTATTGCTCGGCTTCGCCGTAGTTCTTCAGTTTGCGGTGTGAATAACCCATCAGACTGTAGGCATCTGCATTGCCCGGATCTTTACGGATCACCCGTTTCAGTTCAAGGACAGCCTGCTCATAACGCTCCGCACTGATGTATCGGTTCACATCACGCATCCAGCCACTTTTGGCCTGGCCGTACCCGGAAGGGGGTGCCGCATTCAGACTGGCAGCCCAGCCGCTAACAGCCACAGAAAGAATAAGTGTCGGGATCAGTTTTTTCATGGAGGCATCTCCTTACAGGGTAAATTTGGGTGATTGGCAGTGTGTGTTCACTGTCAGTACGTCACCCAATCTGGAGAAGTTGCGCTGCCTGTGAGTAATTTGAGGGATTGTTTAAGATCTACTGGTTCAAACCTGATGCCTTGGTGTCGGACAAATACCCTTTTCACAATGCGCCCTTCCTTCTGGCGCGCCTCGCATCCAGCCTTTGCATGACGGGGCTCGCAGAAAGCCCGTGTAAGAGTGTCGAAAAGATGATGGCCAGTGTCATCACGGCCAGGACATCATCGGCGCCCGGAATCTCAGCGCGTTCGGTGGCAAAAGCAAAGTAGTAGATGGAGCCGACACCGCGCACTCCGAAGAAAGCAATGGCAACCCGCTCCCGGTGCAGACACTGATAACCGAGAAGGCCAATCCAGCCAGCCAAGGGGCGGATGATCAGGATGAGCACAGCTGCAAGACCCACATGGCGCCAGTCCAGGTTAGCGAAAATGTTCGGTAAAGCGGCACCGAGCATGATGAGTATGATGGCCAGCAGCGTTTGCTCCAGATTCCCGGTGAACTCATGCAATGTATCGTTGAATTCATGGTCTTCCTCAACCCTTCGCAGTGCCATCCCCGCCGTAAAAGCGGCGAGGAAACCATAGCCCTCGATCAATTCCGTGAGCCCGTAGGAAAGAAAGATACAGGCAACGGCCATCAGACCACAGTGTGAGGCCGCCAACGAATGTCGTTGTGGGATGCGATAGAAGAGTTGGCCGATCGCCCAGCCAATGCCGAGCCCGGCAAGCAAACCGACGCTGACCCGGTATAACACATCGAACAGCAGCCAGTCCGGCCCCCACTCCTGCCAGGCCCCCAAGCCAGCGGTCGAGACTGTGATCGCCAGGTAGGTGAAGGGAAAAGCGAGTCCGTCATTGAATCCCGCCTCAGTCGTCAGGGTGAACCTCACGGGATCTTCGCCGCCTTCGCCAGGTGGCTCAACCTCGACGTCGCCCGCCATGACCGGGTCAGTGGGGGCTAACACGGCACCCAGCAGAATGGCGGCTCCAGGCGCCAGGCCGAGCCAGAATGAACCAAGCAGGGCCATCGCAAGAATGGTGAGCGGCATCGTAATGGCCAGCAGCCGCAAAGTCCTCGTCCAGCGACGCCAGGGGCCAAGACGGTCTAGGGAAAGCCCGGTACCAAACAGCGCAGCGATCACGGCGAGTTCCGTTGCCTTTTCCCAGAAGAGCGGATTTTCAACCCAGTTGGGAATATCGGGCGCTACCGGCAACAGAAACAGTATCGCGCCACCTGCGATATACAGAAAGGTCGAACCCGGTGCCCGCTCAGAGAACAGGCGGGGCAACCAGGCGGCGGCCGTAATGACGACTCCGGCGCCCGCGATGAGAACGGCTGAGTGATAGAAGTCGGTCGACATGGTTATACCGGGTTAGTGACTGGATGCAGACATGGGTGGCCCCTTGTTTCCAGTCTAGCACGCGTCAGTGCAGGGCTTAAGCCAGCCTTCGGCCCCACCAGGCAGCCCTTGCCAATCCCCCTCCAGAGGACTTCCGAATTTTTTTCATCCCCGACTGCAACTTTCAGTTTTCGAGGCGCGTATTGGGAGTGACGGCCGTCAACAAACATCGAGATTCAATCAAACGTTCAGTCAATCAGAGTAAGGGGCAAAACCATGAACACTCGATCTACCATTCTGTCGGCCGCAGTCTTTTCAATAAGCCAGGCCCTTTTCTGCGCCAATGCAGAACTTCAGGTCGGCACTGATCTCAACAGTGCACAGAGCAGCGACCCATTGATCGCTGCGTTATTTTCCGGCAACCGCGGTACCAATGGCGGCGGTGATCAGAGCCAGCAAT
>JAUIAZ010000029.1 GCA_030427465.1 Gammaproteobacteria bacterium
CGCGTGGTCCGCATCTCTGACGGAAAGATTGAGGGGGTCGAGGTGAATACGCAGCGCCAGTCTGCACGCTCACTGGAGTGGTGACGTGAGTGCGCTGAACAGGAAACTGGCGCGGGATATGTGGCGCCTGCGCGGGCAGGTGGTGGCGATCGCCCTGGTTATTGCCTCCGGTGTCGCCACGCTGCTGATGGCCATGGCCACTGTCGAGGCACTCGAGGACACCACGGAGACCTATTACCAGCGCTACCGCTTTGCTGATGTTTTCGCCACCGTGGTCAGGGCACCTGAACGGCTGACTGAGCGCATTGCAGAGCTACCTGGAGTGCAGTTTGCCGAATCCCGGATCAGTCGTTTCGCTACGGTGGATATCGAGGGTTTCAGGGAACCGGTGATCGGGCAACTGGTTTCCGTGCCCACGCAGGGGCAGCCCTTGCTGAACCAACTGGTATTGCGCCGGGGCAGCTGGGTTTCTGAAGGGCGCGATGATGAAGTCATCGTCAACGAGCCCTTTGCCGAGGCGCATCAATTGGAACCTGGTGAACGGATCTCCATTATTCTCAATGGCAAGAAGCAGTCACTGGTGGTGGTTGGCATCGCCCTCAGCCCCGAGTTCATTTATGCCCTCGGGCCAGGTGCCCTGATGCCAGATGACGAGCGCTTCGGCATTTTCTGGATGGCCCGTGATGTCCTGGCGGCCGCCTATGACCTCAAGGATTCATTTAATAGCCTGAGCCTGTCACTGACTCACAATGCGCAAATACCCGCGCTGCTGACCTCGCTGGACACCCTGCTTGCGCCTTACGGGGGAACCTCGGCGATCAGCCGAAAAGACCAGTTGTCGAACTGGTTCATCACGAATGAGATTGAGCAGCAAAAGACCATGGCCACCATTCTGCCGGGCATATTCATTCTGGTGGCCATTTTCCTGACCTACCTCGTTCTGTCGCGCCTGATTGCCACGGAGAGAACTGAAATCGGGCTGCTCAAGGCTTTTGGTTACACCAATGTCGCCATTGCCTGGCAGTACCTCAAGATGGCATTTCTGATCGGTTTTCTGGGTATTCTGATCGGCGGCGTGATTGGCTGGTTCTTCGGCCGACTGAATATTGAGCTGTATGCCGAGGTGCTCGGGTTTCCTCTGCTGGTCTACCGGCCCAGCCCCAGCTCATTCCTCTGGGGCTCAGTCATCAGTCTGCTGACGGCTCTGCTGGGCGCCCTGAGTGCAGTCAGCAAGGCCATAAAGCTACCACCAGCCGAGGCCATGCGTCCCCCTTCCCCCCCTCGCTATCGACGCCGGACTGCCCGCCGCAACTGGGTGGAGGCACTGCTGGACCAGCCAACCCGTATTGCGGTTCGGCAGATCCTGCGCTGGCCGGTGAGATCTCTGCTGACCAGCTGCGGTATCGGTTTCGCGGTGGGACTGTCGATCATGACGCTTCAGTGGAATGACAGCCTCCGGCACATGATTAACGTCTACTTCTTCGATGCCCAGCGACAGGATGTCATGATTGGTCTGGCTGAACAGCGATCCCTGTCTGCCATTCATGCCTTCCAGGCTCTGCCGGGTGTGCGGTCGGTAGAGGCCATGCGCTATGTCAGTGCCGATTTCCGCGCCGGCACCAGGACGCATCGCGGTGCCCTCAGCGCCCTGCAGCCAGACAGTGTGCTGCAACCCATTTATGATGACCAGCGGGGTAGAACCATTCCGGTGCCCCTTGCGGGGCTGACCCTGTCACGCCCGCTGGCAGAGAAGTTGGGCGTTGGCCCGGGAGATCAGGTCGAAGTCGCTTTTCTTCAGGGACGCCGGCCCCGCGTATTCCTCCCGGTTGAGAACGTCATTGAAACCTTTATTGGCATGCCGGCCTACATCAGTCTCGAGCAGATCAACCGTCTATTGAAGGAAGGCGACAGCATGGCCTACGCCAACCTGTTGATTGATCCGGCTTTGGAAACGGAGTTTTACGAGGCGCTGAAAGATACCCCGAATATCGCAGCGGTGATGCGCAAGCAGTCGGCGCTGGATGCCTTCTATGCAACCGTCTTCCACAATGTCATGATTTTTGTGGTGATGTTCTCGATACTCGCCGCCATACTGGCGATTGGTATCACCTACAACACCACCCGGATCGCCTTGTCCGAACGCGGGCGGGAACTGGCCACCCTGCGTGTACTGGGCTTCACGCGGGGAGAGATCTCCTACGTGCTGCTTGGTGAGGTGGTACTGCTGATCCTGCTGGGCTTGCCGCTGGGCTGCCTGCTGGGCCTTGGCCTGGTCTGGTCCATGGTGTCCGCTTTCGATACTGAGCTGTTCCGGATACCGCTGGTTATTGATGCGGATACCTATGGCTATGCGATTCTGCTGATCCTGCTAGCCACCCTGCTGTCTGCGGCCCTGGTGCGCCGACGGGTCGATCGGCTGGATCTGATCAAAGTACTGAAAACGAGGGAATGAGTCATGCGAATCCCGAAGCAACGTATCCTGTTCTGGACCCTGCTGGGGGCGCTTCTGCTGCTGGTGCTGCTGGCTGCCTTCTGGCCGCGTCCGGTACTGACGGATATCGCCGAGGCAAAGACAGGCCCCATGCGTGCCACTATTCAGGAGGAAGGCGAAACCCGTGTACCGGATATCTATACCCTGTCCTCTCCGATTACCGGCTATCTGCGTCGGATTGACCTGGAGGTGGGCGACCAGGTGCTTGCCGGGGAAACTGTCGTGGCTGAAATCGAGCCGCTGGACTCAGGCTTTCTCGACCCACGTACCGAAGCTCAGGCGCGAGCCGAGATATCTACCGCCGAATCAGCCCTCCAACTTGCTGAAGCCGAGCTGAAACAGGCCGAAGTGGAGCTGGATTTTGCCCGATCCGAACTGGCACGCATTGAGCGGCTGCGGCGCACCGATAGCAGCTCAGCCAGGGATCTGGACAATGCGCAACGTCAGCACAAGAGTCGGCGGGCGGCCTTTGCCACAGCACAGGCCGCCCTGCAGATGCGTCGCTTTGAGTTGCAGCGGGCCCAGGCATTGCTGATGTCGCCCAATGAATCACGTGAATTACGAACAGCTTGTGAGTGTATGCGCTTGAAAGCCCCCATCAGCGGAACCGTGCTGCAGGTAATCACAGAGAGCGAGGGGGTTGTTCAGGCCGGTAACAGTCTGGTAGAAATCGGTGACCCGTCCAAGCTCGAAGTGGTTGCCGACCTGCTCTCGCGGGATGCGGTAAAAGTCAGTGTCGGCGATGACGTGCTGATCGAAAACTGGGGTGGTTCCCGGGCACTGACAGGTCAGGTCAAAAGAATTGATCCGGTTGGTATTACCCGTGTTTCCGCGCTGGGTATTGAAGAACAGCGGGTCAATGTTGTAATCGACCTGACCAGCCCTTCCGGCGAATGGCAGCGCCTCGGACACGGTTATCAGGTCGATGTGGCGGTCATACTCTGGCAACAGGAGGAAGTCCTGCAGGTTCCCCTGACGGCCCTCTTCCGCCAGGGTGAATCCTGGGCTATCTACCGGGTGGAAAACGGTATCGCCCGCAGCCAGACACTGGAACTGGGCCATCGCAGCAGCCGGAGTGCAGAAGTATTGTCTGGTCTGCAGCCGGGAGACCCCTTCGTGGTCTATCCATCTGACAAAATCAGTGACGGTGTCCGTGTGGTTTCCCGGTAGGGGGCAAGATTGAGCAAATGGCGTGCAGCCGGCTTATTCGCTGTCTGCGCTCCCGGCCTGACGGGCTTCCGCATTCGCCTGCTTTAACTGAGCCAGTTTGTCGGCAATCTTGATTTCAAGCCCGCGATTCACCGGCTGATACCAGCTCTGCGCATCCAGACTATCGGGCCAGTAGCGGGCACCGGCCGCAAATCCGTCCGCCTCATCGTGGGCATAGCGGTAGCCTTTTCCATAGCCCAGGCCCTTCATCAGCTTCGTCGGTGCGTTTCGCAGGTGCATCGGAACCGCTTCGCTCTGGCCTGCCCTGACAAAGGCCTGAGCCCGGTTAAAGGCCAGATAACCGGCATTGCTCTTCGGTGCAACCGCCATATAAATCACGGCCTGGGCCAAAGCCAGCTCACCCTCGGGTGACCCCAGCCGCTCATAGGTCTGCGCGGCATCGTTGCTTACCTGAAAAGCTCGTGGATCCGCCAGGCCAATATCTTCCCAGGCCATGCGGACGATACGTCTTGCCAGATACTCCGGTTGCATACCGCCATCCAGCATGCGACAGAACCAGTAGAGCGCGGCATCCGGGTCTGACCCCCGGACACTTTTGTGCAGGGCAGAGATCTGGTCGTAGAAAGACTCCCCCTGCTTGTCGAAACGCCGCATCATCTGCGGCAGGCGGTTGTGGATATCCTCGCGCGAAAGGGGGCCTTCCAATCCGGCCAGAGCCTCCATCAGATTGAGCAGGCGCCGGGCATCACCATCGGCCATGCCTGCGAGAAACTGCCTGGCCGAATCATCCAACTGTGGCAGTTCAGATACCTCCTGCAGAGCCCGCTCCATCAGTAACAGCAGATCAGTTTCCGAAAGCGGATGCAGCACATGCACCTGAGCGCGGGACAGCAAGGCAGGATTAACCTCGAAAGAGGGGTTCTCGGTGGTTGCCCCGATAAAGGTGAACAGACCGTTTTCCACGAAGGGCAGCAGGGCATCCTGCTGGGCTTTGTTGAAGCGGTGAATCTCATCAATGAACAACAGCGTCGCCTGCCCTGTCAGGCGGGCGCTCTCGGCATCCTGCACCGCCTGTCGCAGATCCTTCACCCCGGACATCACCGCGGACAGCGCCACAAAGCGGTAATCCAGCTCCCGTGCGACCAGCCGCGCCAGTGAGGTCTTGCCAACACCCGGTGGTCCCCAGAGAATCATGGAGTTCATGATCCCCCGATCCAGGATACGTCGCAGTGGTTTATCCTTACCCAGCAGGTGAGTCTGGCCAACGTAGGCACTCAGTGTCGAGGGTCGCAAGCGTTCAGCCAGTGGTGCACTGCCGGGGCTGGCAGAAGCAAACAGGTCATCGGTCACGAAGAGTTGACCTTGCCCCCCAGCATCTCCTGGAGAAAGCTCTGCATTTGCGCCACGCTCTCAGGCCCCTTGAGCATGGCACTGAACTCACCTTCCGGGTTGACCAGGGCGAGGGAGCTGCTGTGGCTGACGGTGTAGAAGGTCTCGCCTTCTGGCGGTTCCTGTTTGATAAAGACTGTATTCAGCTGCCGGCCGGCATGGGTGATGTCCTCCAGCGAGCCAGTCACGCCCACGAACTCGTCACCGAAATAGGCGAGATATTCCTTGAGCTTTTCCGGTGAGTCCCGCTCGGGGTCCACGGTGATGTACAGCACAGGCAACGGGGCGCCATCCGGAGGCGTATAGCTTTTCAGGGCAGACTTCATGATGCCAAGCGTCAGGGGACAGACGTCTGGGCAGGACAGGTAGCCAAAGACCACCATCACCCAGTCACCTTTGTAGCGGGACAGGTCCACCGGCTGGCCGTCATGGTCACTCAGGCCCTGGAAGCTGAGGGCGCGGGCCGGTTCATAGCGGTATGCCCCTTCTGTCTGCAGGGGTCCCTGCGGATTGCGGCTCTTGTCCAGATAAAGGAAGAAACCCACCCCCGCAATCAGTGCCAACACCATCAGGAGGGGAGGTAGCCAGAAAGCCGTTTTGGAGACCGAAGTCTGTTCCGTCTTCTTCATGATCGCGATACTACTCAGGAGCCCGGAACAAGCGGTTTGACCGGAATCTCAAGCGTCTGACTCGTACCGTCACTGAAGCGAAGGGTTGCCTGGACGGTATGATCTGGCAGTAAGGCCTTGCTGACACCCATCAGCATAATGTGCAAGCCACCCGGCTTCAGCACAACCGGCTGCCCCGGCGGCAGTTCGATACCGCCGGCAAGCTCGTTCATATGCATCATGCCGTCATGCTCGACCGACTCATGCAGTTCTACCCGTGCCAGATCACCCATGTCCACCGCAGTCAGAGTCAGTGTCTTTTCGCCCTGATTCACCAGGGTCATGTAGGCTGCTCCGTTCATTCCGGCCACCGGCACAGCGCGTACCCAGGCCTCATTGACCGAAACTGCTCCGGACGGGGAGCCAGCATAGACCACCGAGCCCAGCAACAAAGCCAGAAGAACCAGGCTGAACCGGTAAATACGGGAAAACGACTGTATGAAATGCATGAGGGTACCTGAACACGTCAAAACCCCAGATTAAGCCATAGCAGGCCCCGCTTTTCAACGGGCCTCAAACCACTGCGTCACCCGCTTCTGCAAGGTCTCATGGCGGAAGGCCTGTATGTGCCCGCCGGAGTACACCTGCAGCTCGAAACCCGGTGAAGAAGCGAGTTGCTCAGCCAGCGTTTGCCCGTGTGCCAGAGGCACTACCGGGTCATTGTCGCCATGCAGCAGAAGCACCGGCAGACGGATCTGCTCCGGGTCCAGATCTGCTGCATCATAGGCTCCGGGAATGAGGTAGGCGGGTAATTGCAGAACCCAGGTAAGGGGATGTCGCCGCATCGCTTCTGCGGCGATACCCGGCAGGGAAGCCGGTGCGCTTTCAATAACCGCCGCGCGGAAAGGGCGCAGGTTTGGATCAGCGTGGGCGAGATAGTAAAGCCCCAGGCTACCACCCAGGCTTTGGCCCAGGAGAAACAGCGGGACTTCAGCGCCGGATCTGGCAGCAATCCAGCGGTGGGCGGCTTCAATGTCCATAAACACCGCCGGAAGCAGAGGGGCTCCCGTGGATGCGCCATAACCGCGATAGTCCAGTAACAGAACGTTGTAACCCGCCTCCGGTAACCAGGCCACGGCATACAGATGGGTGGAAATATTCTCCCCATTCCCATGCAGAAAAAGCACGGAGCCACGCGGCTCTCCGCGGGCTGGCAACCACCAGTTGGCAAGCTGTTCACCGTCCGCTGTCTCGAGCGCCACGGGTTCCCAGGTCAGACCGAGGGCATCCGGATACTGCACATAGGGCGTCTGCGGAAAGAACAGAAAAGCGCTGAGACTCTCACAGCCTCCCAACAGCAGGAGTGTCGCCAGAAGCAGTGCAGTCCGTACTCGTTTTCCTGGGGTCAGCGCAGTGTGCTCAGAGGTACCAGAAGATGGAAAGTCCATGCTGCCACCCAGTCTCGTCTTCGCCCTCAAGATACTCATTTTTCAGGCGCAGCTGAATTTCACGCAGGGGATTCCAGGTCAGCCCCAGTGCGGTGCTGCCTGTCCAGCTATCCAGTTCGGCCATGCCATAAAGCCACTGCGTCTGCAGGTGGGTCGACCAGTCATCACCCTGGCGCAGCAGCCCGAGTGACGGGCCGGCGCCGACACGCTGATCGTCCAGAGAACTCCAGACACGACCATCCAGCAGAGCCTGGGCTGACAGGCCAGGGGCCAGGGCCCAGGTTCGCCCGCCCTGCCCTTCCAGGTAGGCACCCAGTTCGCGGTCCTCTGCATCCCGGTCCAGGCCGAAGCCAACGCCCCAGGAAACCGGTTTCACCAGGGCATTGACCGGTGTGTAGGAACGGATATCAATAAAACGCAATGCCTCGAACTGCGCACTGTGAGAAGTACCCAGGCCCTGCCGGAACAGCAGCTGGAACATTTCCAGCTGTGAACCCGGCGGATAGCCGGAAGGCGGATCCAGCAAATCGTGATAGGCCGCCCGGATACCCAGCTGCAGGTAGTTCTCACCGCGCTGGCGCCCGAAACCGGACTCCAACCGCAGGGTTTCATGGCCCTGGTCATCCCGAACGGCCGGTACATCCACCGCGGCAAAAGAGGCCGGTGTGGACATGGAAGCCCGCAACGACAGCAGGCGAATGGTGCGCTGCCCCAGATGAGGCTCACTGCGTTTCAGTTTCGCCGAAAGGTAGCGGGCGTAAGCATAAGCGACTTCCAGCACGGCGCTCTGCCGGTCTTCTCTCAACCCCGATAGATCCTCGGCCTGCCACTGCGGATCCTCCACCGCTGTGACGACCGCCAGGCGTTCTTCCGGCGATAACTGTTCCAATTGTTGCGACAGGCTTGTCATCTGGCTGGGCCGATAGCGGGTGTCCGCCACCAGGTCATCTTCCACCAGCACCCTTACGGTATCCGCAGGGATCGCCCGCACCCGGAAATGACGGGTGTAATCGAAACGTTCGGAGGCGGCATCCAGCAGCGTCAGCAGCTGGTAAGAGCAATTCTCTGTAAAGAAATAGTAGTCGACTTCCAGCTCCTTGAGCTCCCACACATGCCTGAGAAACTGGGTGACCTCTGCCTCCGTCAGCCGGAGGTCATACTCCCAGACATCACGGCTGTCCAGGAAGCTGTATTCCTTGATCTTGTCGTAGTAAGGCACGATGGTGAAAACACCCGGATAGCCACCACTTAACCCCTTGATGCTGAAAATCAGCTGGTTATCATCCGGGTCAGCATTGGCCGCATAGTTAACGGCGTAATCCAGCAGCGGGTTGCCACCACCGCGCCTCTGCACCCGGAACAGCGTGTGTCCGAACATGGAAGAAGGGCTGTTCAGGTAGGCGGCGGGGAAAACCAGTGACAGACCGACTCCATCGATGGTCTTCAGCCAGGCATCCAGCTCGGGACACTGTGGCCTTACCAGCCCTTCTCCGGGCAGCCTCTGCTTAAGCCAGTGGAAACGGGCAGGGAACTGGCAGCCGGCATGATCCCCGGTACCGGAGTCCGGCAGCCGAAACGCGGCCAGTGAGGCCTGCATTTCTGCGAGCGGATCATGCGCGCCTGTTTCCGAGAGAAAAAAGCGGGCATCGTCCACCTGGCTTCCTCCCAGAGGAACCATACCGGTCTTGTGGTAGTGCAGCAGATGCAACCAGTTGGACTCTTCAGCCAGACGTTCGACGGACACGCTTGCCCGGGCAGTGAGAGTGAGAAACAGGGACAGAAGAAAAGCTAAAACTACAGGAAAGGCGCGCTGCATGCCTGACAGATTCCGGGGCCTCAGGAAAAAAGAAAGGGCAGGCCTGAGCCTGCCCTGGTGTTACACAATGAGAATCAGCCGACGTATTTGGCCAGTCGCTCGTCAGAAGACATGATGGCAACGATTGCCTGATAGCTGTCGCCGGAAGTGGTTTCCGCAGAAGGGAAAATAACGTCGAAGTGACGCTGCATGGCAGCACGGAAAGCGCTTTCGTCTTCGGCTTCCACGCCGATCAGCTCAGCCAGGGCATCCAGCATTTCGCCTTCACCACGGGCAGAGTCTGATGCAACCTGCTCCAGGTTTTCATCCAGGAAGCGGTCAACACCGGCTGACAGAGGGCCATTGGCATCCTGGCAACCCAGTGTGCCGGAGGTCATGCCGAAAGTCTGGTTACCGGAAGTCCCGTTGGTGGTAGCAGCCAGTACGTGTTCATGCCATTCGTTGGCATCCTTGAAGATCACGTGGGTACCCAGACCACAACCGGCCGGACCATGGTTGCCAGCTGCCATTGCACCAGCAGAAGCCGAGACCAGAAGCATGCCCAAAATAGTTTTTTTCATGAGACGGTTTTCCTCATTGTTATTGAATGATAGGCGGGGCAGGGACCTTACGCCCCTCAATCCAGTATATACCTCTGCCGTCGGGCTGCAACATCTTCGGCCCTTCAGCCTGCATGACGGCCGTGCACCAGGAGGCCGGCAAAGTTGCAGGGTCTGTGGCGACTATCCAGTTGCTCACAAATGATCCGTTCCCAGGCGAGCCTGCAGGCACCGGTGGAACCCGGCACGGCGAACAGCAGTGTACGGTTGGCCAGGCCGGCAAATGCGCGGGACTGGATGGTCGAAGTTCCGATGTCTTCAAGGGAAAGAGCCCGGAACAATTCGCCGAAGCCGGTAACCTCTTTGTCCAGCAATGGCCTCAGCGCCTCCGGGGTGCTGTCGCGCAGAGTGAAGCCTGTTCCCCCGGTCACCAGAATGACCTGAACGGCTTCCTCTGCAACCCACTGGCTGACCACCGCTCGTAAACGATAAATGTCATCTGCAACCAGTGCTCTGGTCTGGAGTTGATGACCGGCCGCCTGCAGAGATTCGCAAAGGTAATCCCCGGAACTGTCATTCTCAGCCGTACGGGTGTCGGAAACCGTCAACACGGCGATGTTCAGGGGTAGAAACTCACTCTGGCCTTTCATCAAGTACTCCCAAGTTTGTTCGATTAGGCAGATTTGCCCAGTGCAAAGCCGCTATCATAGCGCCGTGATGATTCCAGGCCAAAGGATTCGGCCGGACATCCGGAACCTATCAAAACCTAGCGAAGGAGCGCAATGATGACTCATCGATCCCGATGTGCCGCACGCCTGTGTGCGTTAATGACCCTGTTCTGTTTTCTGTCCGCCTGTGGAGCCCTGCACACGGCCGTCAAGAAACGTAACCTGGATGTTCAGACCCGAATGAGTGAAACCGTTTTTCTCGAACCGGTCTCGCCGGACAAACGGGTCGCTTTTCTCGATATCCGCAACACCTCTGACAAGACCCTTAACGTCAGCGAGTCGATCCGCAATCGTCTGGAATCAAACGGGTACCAGCTCACCAACGACCCTGGAAAGGCTCACTATATGCTGCAGGCCAACATCCTGCAGGTCGGAAAATCTGACCTCCGGGGAGCAACCGATGCTTTGGAAGCCGGCTTTGGCGGCGCGGTGGCCGGTGCCGTCGTCGGCGGTGCCGCAGGCGGCTATAGTGGTGGCAGCATGGCTGCCGGTGGACTGATCGGTGCCGGCCTGGCCGTGGTGGGGGACGCTATGGTCGACGACACCTTCTACCAGATGGTGACCGATCTTCAGATCCGTGAGCGGCCGCTGGCCGGTGAAAAAATCACCCAGAAACTCTCTACCGATGCCTCCCAGGGGAGCAGCACCCGCCTGAAGCAGGAAGTCAGCGGCGGGCAGGTGCAGTGGAAGACTTATCGCACCCGCATTGTCAGCACCGCCAATCAGGTCAACCTCGATTTCGAAGATGCCCAGGCAGCGCTGGAGGACGGGCTGGTACGCTCAATCGGCGGGATATTGTAGGCCCTCCTGCCTGGTGTACGGCCGATCTTTTTTGTGAACCAGTTAACAAAACAGATCACCAAGATACAGTTATAACGTGATTCATTTCACAAAATATGACGATTAAGACTCCGTGGGGCCCGATAATAGACTGAGGTTTATTGACGGGCCCCAGCGATGCATGCACACAGTACCCAGGCTTGGGTGAACTATCTCAACCAGGTCGAACTGCCGGTACTCTCCGGATCACTGGAGAGAATCCGGCAAATTACCCGCAGTGAAACCAGCCGGGTTCAGGATCTTGCCGAAGTAATTCTGCGCGATGCCGACCTGACCTCGCAGGTGCTCAAGGTCGCCAACACAGTTCTCTACAACCCCAGTTCCCAGGTCATCAGCACGGTCAGCCGCGCGATCTCGCTGATCGGTTTCGATACCGTACGCAGCATTGCCATGACCAGTATGCTGCTGGACGCCCTGCTACAAAATACCCCCCGCAAACCCTTGCTGGAATCTCTCGCCTATGCCTTACACAGTGGTGTTCAGGCCAGGCAGATGCTGGGTCCGGAAAATCCGGGCCGACGCGAGGAAATCTTCATTGCCGCCATGCTGTCTGAAATCGGTGAACTCGCTTTCTGGTCCTGCCGCACGCCACAGAGCGAGCAACTGCAGGCCCACAGCAAGGCCAAACAGGCGCCAGGCTATGAAAAGCCGATACTGGGCACCACCTTCCGCACTCTGTCCGCCCGCCTGGTAGAAACCTGGCACCTCGGCGAGTTACTGCAAGATGTGCTTTCAAACCGTCCTCCTGCCCTGCCCTTGAGTCTGAACATCCGTACGCTGTGCGAACTGGTGAAGGCCTCCCACGCCGGCAACCCCCTCGAAGAAGAACAGATACTCAAGCGTCTTTCCGCTCAGTTGGGCAAAGCCCCGGAGGATCTGCAAAGCCAGTTTCGCGAAAGCTGCCACCAGGCTGCCGAGATGTTCAGCCAGTATGGCCTGCGGATGCTGCTGCCCTACTTGCCGGCGGATGATCCCGCCCGGCGGGGCGAGGTCAGCGCCAGAGTGGATGCCAACCTGCAACTTCAGATTCTTCAGGATCTGTCCGCAATGATGTTGTCAGGCGCCAACCTGAATGAAGTGTTACAAACGGTTGCCGAGGGAATTCATCGCGGAGCCTCATTCCAGCGCGTGGCTCTGCTTATGCAGGAGCGGGGCTCCGACTGGTTCACCCCCCGAATCGTACTCGGACCTGCCGACGCCCAATGGCGCAGGAATCTGCAGTTGCATGCCCCCACCGCACAGCGCTACAGACCGCAGGATTTACCGCAGGGGATTTTCAACGGCACCTGGGGCACCCCGGTAGCCAGAGCCCTTTTCGGGTCTGCCGCCCACCAAAGCATCGAAGGCGAGGATTTTTTTCTGGCTCCCCTGACTATCGGGAACCGGCTGGTCGGCGCTCTGTTTGCCGATATGGGGCCCGCAGGCCTTCTCGCGTCACCAGCCCAGCAACAGGCCTTTGCCCATTTCAGTCAACAGGCACGCTTTGCCCTGCTGCAACTGACGCTCCGCTAGCGACTCCTGCATGGCGGATTGCCTGAGCCAATAAGCCACCTCCTGCTATACTGTCGGGATCCGGTATAAATGCAACGAGGCCCGGTAATGGATCGAGCGGAACTGGAATCGCTCTGGGAAAGCATCAACGATTATCTGTCCCGTTTTCCTGAACTGGAAGATATGGGGCGAAAACCACTCGGCCTTCAGCCGGAAGCGCTGAAAGCCGTCCTGGTGGAACTCAGCACCCTGATTGCCGCTCACTTTGTACAAGAGTGTGGCCAGAATACCCCACAGTTACAGATACGCGAAGATACTGGCAGAAAACGCCTGATATTGAGTTGGTCACTGAGTCGAGCTTCCGTGGCCAGCCCCTCTGCGCCAGCCATCAATAAGGCACTGCGCGATCACCGGCAAACTTACCTACAGACACTGGCCAGTAGTCTGGGAGGCAGCGCGGCTGCACTGTACACGCAGGAAGGCCAGCTGAAAGCCTATGAAGTGGTGGTCAATGCTCTCAGCTACAAAGCCTTTGGGACAGAGGCCGCGCAGCCGGAGATTTCCCGCCAGGAAGCGGCCTCACCAGAGCTGGCACCCACTTCCCCTCCTTCCCGCGAGGAAAAGAAGAAACGACGGCAAGCTGAGCTGAGGGCATTTTTCATGGAGTCCCTGGGGGAGGATATCCGGGCTCTGGTTGAGGCCCGGGACTCGGAAAACTGGGAGGCCGCAAGGCAGAAAGCCCATCAGCTCAAAGGCTGCGCAGCCAGTTTCGGGTTCCCGGAAATCACGGAAATGGCCGCGGCTCTGGACGATGCCGTAAAAAGTGGACAGTCACAAGACTATTCACATCTGCTGGCCCGTTTGGTGGAAGGCCTGAACCAGGCCCAGACCAGCCCTTCTGAAGAACGCTGAAGCTACTCCTCTTCTTCTTTGCCAAGCAGATTCTGCGCGCTCTGCACGGCCCCGCTGTAAACCGCAATGGCAACAATCAGCAGCACCGGATGGACATAGACCAGAAACGGCGGAGGCACCTCCATGACATAAGCGGTTCCAGCCAGAAGCAGGCTGGGCGCCAGCAGCAGAAAAGTAGTCGCGGCCACCATAAAGACCAGCCTTTCCCGATATCGCCCCATCTTCTGGTGACTGACCAGACCGAGCATGAGCTTGACCACCGCCAGCCCCGCCAATACGGCACTGGCCAGCGACCATTCCGGGCTTGCCAGCACAGCCAGCACGGTCTCCTGGAAAAGCTTGATGCTGAGTACCAGCACAAAGGGCAGCATGACGAACAGAATATCCGAATAACTGGCAAGCATGATACGGATCTGGGCGCGCTCTATATGAGCAGGCGCCACGCTGCGGAAAGGCTCGGTTCGGGTGGCTACCGGTTCCTGGTGCTCTGTCGGTGCCACGCCATACTGGGGCAGGTTATCGTTCATGACAGCTCCTTAGCTGGCTTGAGACTCTTGATATTCATTGATCTGGTTTTCCAGACGGTATAACAGGGGCTCTATGGGAGCAGTCGCTCCGTCCGACAGCGCTGACAGCGCCTGGTCCAGGGTTTCCGTCAGTTCGGGCAAGCCCAGCTGACTGGTTCTGGCCCTGAGAGCGGCCAGCTGGTTCAGACAGCGCCCCGCATCTCCGGCATCCAGGTTAGACAGACAGCTTTCCACCCACTCTTTCGACACGGCCTGTGACAGCTCAGACAGGTCTTCCACCCGGGCATCTTCCACGCGGCTCTCTGCGATCAAAGTGTCTTCTGCTTCGGGGTTCGGCTTTCCAGCTTCGCTCCGGTCTGCCTCACCCTTGTGCTCCAGTGCCTTGCGCATGGCCTGGTACATCAGATCCGGGTCTATGGGCTTACTGACATAGTCCGTCATGCCCGCATGCAGACACTTTTCACGGTCGCCCTTCATGGCATTGGCTGTCATTGCAATGATCGGCAAATGTTCTTTTCCGCGCATCCGACGGATACGACGTGTTGCCTCGTAGCCGTCTACTACTGGCATCTGACAATCCATGAGCACCAGATCATAAGGATTTTCCTGCACGCAAGCGACTGCTTCCTCCCCGTTCTGTGCCAGATCCGGCGTGACGCCGACCTCATCGAGATACTCAATCGCCAGTTGCTGGTTGAAGTAGGTGTCTTCGACCAGCAGCACCCGGTAGCGAGAAAAGTCGGGAATACCGCCACCCGACTCGGCCTGACTGTGCGTTGGAAGCTGCGGCACCCTGAGCCCCAGCGCATGAGCCAGCGCGCGAACGCAGGCAACTTCGTCTACCGGCTTGCGCAGAATGGAGTAACCACACTCCTTGGCGAGTGCTTCGTAATGTTCTTCACCACTGAGCGCCGCAATGATCACCGGTCTGTCTGACTGACAGTCTGCCACACAGGCTGCAATATCCCGTGTAGAAGCGGCCTTCAGGCTGCGGTCAACGAAGACCGCATCATAGCGATGCCGATCCAGGTGAGCCCGCAGCTGGGATTCCCAGTCAAACTCGGGGATCATTTCTTCACACTCACATCCCAGCAGCTCGAACTGCTGACGAATGAGACGCGATCCATGATCTGGCTCATCGATCAGCAGAATGCGCTGCCCTTTCCCGATGGCCTCAAACGGTGTGGCCTCTTCCAGCACGGCTTCCTCAACCGGGAACTCAACCGTGAAGAAAAACTGACTGCCCCAACCAGGTTTGCTGTCGACTTCTATGGTGCCCCCCATCAGCTCCACAATCTGGCTGGTGATACTCAGACCCAGGCCGGTACCGCCAAATTTGCGCGTGGTTCCGCCATCGACCTGGGTGAACGGTGAAAACAGGTCCTTTTGCTTATCCACCGGAATGCCAATGCCGGTATCACAGACGCGGAAGGTGAGCGCACATCGCTGCTGTCCGTCCTCTGCAGACTGGTTTGTCGAAGACGCTTCAATCAGCAGAGCCACTTCCCCTTCATGGGTGAACTTGACCGCATTACCGACCAGGTTTATCAGCACCTGCCCCAGGCGCAGCGGATCACCCACAAGATGCCGGGGGGCATCCGGCGCCACGTGCACGACCAGCTCCAGTCCCTTCTGGGCTGATTTCTCGGTAAACAGGTCCGCGATATTCCGTGCAACCGAGGCGAGCTCAAAGGAGGTGCTTTCCAGCTCCATGCGGCCGGCTTCAATCTTGGAGAAATCCAGGATGTCGTTGATGATACCCAGAAGATTCTTGGCCGAGGTGTTGATCTTGCTGAGATAGTCATGTTGCTTGGGTTTCAGGCCTGAGCGCAGCGCCAGATCAGTGAACCCGATGATGGCATTCATGGGAGTACGGATTTCATGGCTCATGTTGGCCAGGAACTCGCTTTTGGCCGCCGTCGATGCCTCGGCTGCCTCGCGCGCGCGCAGGGCCTTTTCCTTCTCCATGCGTTCGCTGATATCGACCACGGTACCCTCGATGTAGCGAACCTGTCCGTTATTCGTGGTCACCAGACGCGCGGAACTGTTGCTCCAGATATATGACCCATCTTTACGAATGAGCAGGCTTTCGTGGTCTCTGACGCGCCCCTGGTTTTCCAGTTCATCCTCAAAGCGGCGGCGCTCATCGGGGTTCACATAGAGTTGGTGTGCAATGTCTGTTACTGCCTCGACCAGTTCGTCCCCGGATTCATAGCCGAGAATCCGGGCCAGCGTCGGATTGGCACTGATGAAGCGGCCATCCATGGTGCACTGGAAGATTCCCTCACGGGCATTGGCCCAGATCTGCCGGAAACGCTGCAGGCTTTTCTGGGCCCGCTCATTGGCCGACTCGGTTTCCATCTGAGCGATCACAGCCGTGCGGCGGGCACGTTCCATGGCCCGCTTCTGGGAGTTGATATTATCCGCCAGCGCGAGAGAAAGCAGGATAACGTTCCCGATTGCCCCCAGCTGCGGGCTGTGCACGCTGACCCAGCCCACTTCGACAATGCCGAGCGTGCTCAGCAGGAAGGTTCCGACCCCGATGACATACACCAGCCAGGCCATCATGTAATAACGCGCCGCCTTATAACCCTTCATCCAGACGTAGGCACCGATGAAAGACACGTACAGGCAGACAAACACGGTGCTCTGTCCGGCGGTCCGCGTCAGCGTGTTGTAGTCTGCCACCGGTGACAGCAGTGCCCAGTACCCGAAAAACAGACCGATAATTTTGAGCGAATAGTCCAGTATCGGCGCATTCTCGCGGGTATTCAGAAAACTTCTCGCGAAGGCAATCAGAAACAGCCAACACACACAGATACTGATCGGCAGGAACTGGTTGGTCCAGAAAGGATCATCAAAAACACCCAGTGCCCACGGTAGGGCATCCAGACCGAACTGGGCCAGGGTCAGGAAGGTGATGGCCAGTACATAATAGAAATAGGAGCGCTCACGCACGGCGACAAATACAAACAGGTTGTAGATGGTCATCGCAAACATGATGCCGTAGAAAGAGGTAATAAAAGCCCCTTCCGAAACCAGATAACTGAGCATGGATGGCTCGGAAAGCAGATTGAACTGGAGAATCTTGGATCCTGAAGACCGGATGCGCAGGAAGACCTGTACCGTTTCGGATTCCACAAACTCAACCCCGGCAATCGGTCGTGGAAAAGCAAAGCGGTTGTTCTCAAAAGGTCTCATCTCTCCGAGAATGAAGGTCTCCAGATAGGGATCAATGTTCTGTTCCCGATTCAGCGGGTTCTGGATTTTCTGGAGCTTGACCGGATCGGGACGCTCGCGGATGACGAACACATCGATCTCATCCAGCAGCGCATAGGAGTTCTTGATGAATATTTCATGGGGGGTGGCGAAGTCTTTCGCCTTGTAATGGATCTCGAAGGCGAGCCAGTAGGTATAATCATTCCAGCCCAGTGTCTTGGCCTGATCACCGAATGGCTGGAAATCAGCATTATAGCGCCCTGAGCGCACGTCCTCGAAGCTCAGGGTATTCTGCGGATCCGTCAGGATGAACATGTGACCGGCAAGGGGAATGGCGTCACTGAAATCGGAAGCCACCTTGATCTTGCCGCCCACCGCCAGGGCCAGCGGGCTCCAGAACAGCAGCATCAGCAGAACGAAGCGCAACCCGCCATGCGCGAAACCGTTTCGACTCTGTTTTCTGCCGCCCAAGGCGCCGCCTCCTGAAAATATCCCTTTCAGTATAGACGCCAGCCCCGCAGTTGCATCAGTCCCCGAGTATCAGGCCTGCGTCATTGACCCCAAAAACGCCTGCAGTCTGCGGCGCTGCAGTTTGAGGCCGTATTCCATTTCCTGCATACGGCTCTTCAGCGTGGCGAGCTGGATCTTGTCCTGAAGCTCCTGCTTCTTCTCCGCCAGGTTTTCAGCAAAGGCCTGACGGGTCTTTTCCAGCCACTCGAGGCGCACCGCCTTCCACTCGTTCAAAGTTTGCATGTAAAGCGCATACTCAGTTTCCAGCGCCACCTGCCAGACCTCGGGATTCTTCACCTTGGGAGCTTCCAGTTTCTGCCTTGCGCGCTGAAACTGCATCTGCAGAATCGCTTCCTGGATCTTGAAATCCGGCGTGCGCTTCAGGTTACTGGCCAGGCGCAGCCAGGACAAGCTGAAGATCAGCCACTTGGTCGGATCAAACTGCCACCAGCGAACGCCATTTCGGTAATCCGCCTGAAAATAGTGGTGGAAGTTGTGGTAGCCCTCGCCGTAGGTGACCAGCGCCAGCACCGGGTTGTCCCTGGCACTGTTGGTATCTGTGTATGGCTGGCTGCCCCACATATGACAGAGGCTGTTGATAAAGAAAGTCACATGGTGACTGATCACCAGGCGCAGAAAGCCCGCCAGAAGCAGCATGCCCAGAATGTCACCATTCAGATAGCCCAGGAATACCGGCAGACCAACATTGCTGATCAGTACCAGAGCGGCATAATGACGGTGCTGGAACATGACGATGGGATCGCGCTGGAGATCCCCTGCATTGGCCAGGTCCAGATCGCCACTGGGGTAACGGCGCAACATCCAGCCCATATGGGCGAACCAGAAGCCGCGTCCGATGGAGTAAGGGTCTTTTTCGTTGTCATCCACATAGCGGTGATGGCGACGATGGCCGGAGGCCCAGATCAGAATGCTGTTCTGCAGCGCACAGGCACCCCAGAACGCCCAGAAAGCCCGCACAACCGGGTGCGCTTCGTAGGTCTTGTGCGACCACAGGCGGTGATAGCCTGCGGTTATGGAAAAGCCACAGAAGGCCAGCATCACGATGGCCGTCAGCCATTCCACGAGATCATATCCGTACGCCAAGCCGTACCAGGGCACACCAACAAGTGCGACCAGGAAGGTCAGGCCGAATATCAGCCGCGTGGTCCAGATGACAGGAGGTTTGGTTTCTTGAGGGGTCATGGGGTCTTACCTGGCGACAACATTGAAGCTTATTTTACATGTGTAAAGTATACCTGATCCTGAACACAATCGCCGCAATAAAAAAACCGGGCATGAGAGCCCGGTCAACAATTCACCGCCAAACGAATTCCTGTACTGCGCAGAGGCCAAACCTACTACAACCGCTGCGCCAGGGATCGTAACAGTCATAAAGCACAGCTCAGACCAAAAACAAAAAATAACTTTTAATTCAAAAGTTTAGAGGACATAACTCAAAGACTCATCGCGCGCTTCGGCAGTTTTCAGGGGCGGAGGCAGAACGACCTGTAAAAGCTTCTGACACTTTGGCCCTGAAACTGTAAATTTCTGTGATCAGGCCGCTGCCGGATCCAGGTTGTTTGCCAGCATTTTCATTTCATCGCTCATGAGCAGCAGTTCATCCAGGGCCTGTCTGGCTTCTTCCTCGGTGAGACCGGCAGCCTCCCAGAGTTCAGGCGGAATCGGGCGCTCGGCTGAGTCACCGATCCCCTTGCTCCTGAGCAACTGGGTCGCAATGTAAAGCATATGACCGTAGGCCGCATGCTCTCCCAGATACTGGGGGTTTTTCTGGTGACGCAAGGCGTTGACCACCTCCTCGGGCATGTTCCAGACCCGCATGAGGCTGCTCCCGATCTGCTCCCGGGTAATACCCAGCAGATGCTGCTCGCAGAACTCCGGATCCACATGATGATTGACTTCCGCGGACCGGCAAACCAGTGAAAAGTGCGGCGGAAAGACATGAGCGAGCACCAGATATCCATAATTGTGCAGCAACCCGGCCAGATAGAGCAGCCCGGTTTCCGGGCGGCTTTCCCGTGGAATCAGGGTGGCGAGCGCTCCGGTGAAGGTCGCTGTCCAGACGGCCTGCTCCCAATAGGGGGTGTGGCCTTCGATTTCATCCTTGGGCATATCCAGCACCTTGCCCAGTGCCAGACCCATAGACAGGTTCATGACCAGATCGAAGCCCAGTACCCGTACAATTGCATCCTGGACGCTGCGGATTTTTCCCGGTGCCGCATAAAAGCTACTGCTGGCCCAACTAACCACCTGGGCAGCCAGACTCGGGTCTGTTTCGACGATATCCGCCAGATCAGAGATACCCGCATTCGGGTCGACCCTCAAGTTGATGATGCGCCGGGCGGTTTCCGGCAGAGGCGGCATTTCCAGGGTATCTTCAAGCCGTTTCTGGATACGCAGGGAGGTAAAGCTTTGTATCGCCTGTTTGATCTGGTCCAGGTCCTCCTCCGGCTCTAGATGGTTCACCTTGATCTGGGGCAGACCGACCGAAAAGGTCCCGGAGCGACTTTTCACCTCTGCCATCAGGGCCCGCATCAGCTGCCCCGGCACTTTCAGAAAAGTGTCCGGCTCATTGGCAGGCAAGTAGGTTTCGGTCAGGTCCAGAACCCGCTGATCCACAGCGACTTCAGCCTGGGGTGTGAACGGAACGACCGGATAGACCGGCCAGTTGAACCGGTCCTGGATGCCCTGTCGCGCCTCCTGGGGGGCCGCCCGCAGCTCACGCTGCATTTCGATGTTCAGACGTTCCAAGTCAATGGCCGACAGTTCGGGGGTCACCACGTGCATCTGGCCGTAGGCATCATGCAGAAGAACTGCACGGACCCGCTGCTGGGCCGGCGCAGACCCGGCAGCGACACGGCTGACCTGGGACAGCCATTCGGCCGCCTCGGGCATCGCCTTTGTCAGACTTTCCACGGCTTGGGTAAAGGGGGCCGGTATCATGCCGAAATGACTCCTGATTGATGCTGACTGATTTAATCAGAATAGCAGCTTTTCAGCATCAGACCCGGGCGTAACGACTTCGGTGTGACAACCAGCGCTCAATCAGCCGTTCACACAGTTTCCGGTCGGGCAGCAGCAGTGGCGCTATTTCGCGAACCGGCTCCAACAGATGGGCATCTTTCTGCAGATCAGCCAGGTGAAATAACCCAACGCCCGTCTGCCGGGTGCCCAACAGTTCTCCGGGCCCCCGCAACTCAAGATCTTTTTCGGCAATGCGGAACCCGTCTTCGGTTTCCCGCAAGACATTCAGCCGTTCACGCGCATTGGCCGAAAGCGGCGCATGGTACATCAAGAGGCAGAAGCTCTGCG
>JAUIAZ010000030.1 GCA_030427465.1 Gammaproteobacteria bacterium
AAACTAATGGCGGCTGAGCATGAATCGATTGCGCGCAACCTGAGCAACGAGCTGCGTGAAGCCGGTATTCGCTTCAAACCGCTTATCGCGGATAGCAACAAACTGACCGTCGAGCTGGCCAGCGAAGCAGACGCCACGGCAGCCAGGGATCTGGCCAAATCGCTGCGGAGTCTGCAGGGAGAGCATCTGCTGAATATCAGCGGCCAGAATCAGCAACTCAGCATGAAGCTTACTCCCCAGGCAGAGGAAACCCTGAAAAAAGATGCCATTGAGCGCAGTCTTGAAATTCTGCGCCGGCGCCTGGATGAGAGCGGGCTGGTTGAACCCAGCATTACCCGCCAGGGCAGTGACTACATTCTCGTACAGATGCCCGGAGTGGAAGACCCTTCCGGGATTCGAAAACTCTTGGGCACCACCGCAAAGATGAGTTTTCACTGGGTATCCCAGAACCCGGGCACACCCGGCAATCTGGTACTTCCCGGGACACAGGAGGACAGTAGCTATTCGCTGGAGGCGCAGGTTGCCATGGACGGTAAACACATTCGCGATGCCCGGATGGGTTTCAACCAGGATACTCAGGAGCCGGTCGTCAATTTCCGTCTGGACAGCGAAGGCGGCCGCCTGTTTGCGAGCATGACCCAGGGCAACATCGGCCGCCCCCTCGCCATAGTGCTCGATAATACCGTACTGACCGCGCCGGTGATTCGTAGCGCCATTCCCGGTGGGAGCGGCGAGATCAGCGGCGCCTTCAGTGTCCAGGAAGCCAGTAACCTGGCTCTGATGCTGCGTGCGGGAGCCCTGCCCGTTCCGCTGGATGTGGTTGAAGAGCGCAGTGTCGGGCCTGACCTCGGCAGTGATGCCATTGCCATGGGCCTGAGTACCGGGCTCGCAGGTGCAAGTGTTGTGGTTTTATTCATGCTGGCTTTCTACGGTCGCTGGGGGATGATCTCAAGCCTCAGTCTGGGTATCAATCTGGGCCTTCTGATCGGCTTGTTGAGCCTGCTGGGTGCAACCCTTACCCTGCCCGGAATCGCCGGCATTATCCTCACCATTGGCATGGCGGTGGATGCCAACATCCTCATCAATGAGCGCATCCGAGAGGAAACCCGTCACGGTGCGACGGCCCGCAAGGCCCTGAGGAGCGGCTTTGAGCGTGCTTTTACTACCATTCTTGACTCTGGTATCACGACGCTGATTGCGGTTAGCCTTCTGTTTCTTGTTGGCAGCGGCCCGGTGCGAGGTTTTGCAGTTACTATCGGTCTGGGTCTGCTGACTTCCCTGTTTACGACTCTGGGCGTCACCCGGTTGCTGATGGAATGGTGTATCAGGGGGCGGGAAAGGGAGTCACTGCCTATGCCTGGCCTGTCTGGTCAGCCTCAGGCAGCCAACAGAACCTTCAACTTCCTGCGCGGACGAGTCGCCGGTCTTGCACTTTCCGCCATTCTGTCGATGGCCTCCATCGCACTCTATTTCAACCCCGGACTGGACTATGGCGTCGACTTTACCGGCGGCACCGTGGTGGAAGTGGTAGCTCCTGAGACTGATGTAGAGCAATTGCGTACCCATCTGGTGGCGAGTGACCTGGGGGATGCCTCAATCCAGGAGTTCGGACAGTCCGGACGCTACCTGATCAGGCTTGCTGCAGACAGTGACCACCCCGAACTTGCCGCCGGTCAGGTCATCGCCCTTAAAAGCGCCATCAGCGAATTGCGGGCTGATGCCAGCTTTCCGCGGGTGGACATGGTGGGACCAAAAGTCAGTGGTGATTTCGCGGATGCAACGCTGCTGGCAATCCTTCTGGCAGGTGCCGGCATGCTGTTCTACCTGTGGTACCGCTTCGAGTCACATTTTGCGCTCGCAGCCACGCTCACGATTGCCCTGGATCTTACCAAGACCCTCGGTTTCTTTGCGTTGACGGGTGTAGAGTTTAATCTGACGGCTGTGGCCGCTCTCCTCGCCCTGATCGGCTATTCGGTCAACGACAAGGTGGTGGTATTCGACCGCATCAGGGAGAACCTGAGGCACACACCGGATAAACCCATGCTCGAGCTCTTGAACGAGAGCATCTCTTCGACACTCACCCGAACGGTCTTCACTTCAATTACGACCTTTGTCGCCCTGCTGCCCATGGGGATCGCCGGAGGTGCGGCCGTTGCCAGCTTTGCCTTGCCAATGCTGTTCAGTATCGTCGTGGGGACCAGTTCGTCCGTGTTCATTGCCTCTCCCATCCTCTACTATCTGAGCGAACGACGACGCAAGCGCGGACAGCAACAACTGCGTCTTACCCGGGAAGAGTGGAAGGAACGACTGGAACTGATTCCCTGAATAAACGGAATCAGGGCGATGGCTGCACTGTCGCCCTGTACCTGCCCGAATTCAACAGACTTGACCCTTCTACCCCTGCCATTCTACAAGAAGCCTTTTCACAGGAAGACCTCACGCGATGTCCTTACAAGAAATCATCCAGCAATTCCCAAAGACCCGGGTGCCGGCAGGTACTCACATCTTCCGCCAGGGGGATGCCTGCCTGCAGTACTTTATTCTGACCCAGGGAACGGCCCGCATGTTCACCCGCTCCGTGAATGGCAAGGAAATCCTGCTGTACCGGGTCAGCCCGGACTCTGTCTGTGTACTGACAGCTACCTGTATTTTCGGGGGTAGTCATTTTCCGGCTGAAGCCGTTGCGGAAACCGATATGGAGGTACGGGTAATCAGCAAGCCGCAATTTGAGGAGCTGATGACCCACTCGCCCGAGTTCCGGGAGCACCTGCTTGGTGGCTTCGGGGAAAGGATCAGCGACCTGATTCATACCATCCAGAAACTGGCACTGGAATCCATTGAGGAGCGTCTGCTGAAGCTCATGCTCATGCAGCCACAGAATATCATCAACCTGACCCACCAGCAGATCGCCGAGGAAATCGGAACGGCTCGGGAAGTGGTCAGCAGGCACCTGAAAAAGCTGGAAGCCCTGGGATATATCTCGCTTGGCCGTGGCAGCATCGAACTGGTAAACCGGAGCGCTCTGCTGACGCTTTTCAACAGCAGCACCTGAGTTTCTGTTCAACGCCCGTCCGCAGGGAAAAGTGAGGAAATTCGGCTTTTGTGACTATGTCACTGAGCAATCGCGTTTTTCCCCCTAAAGTGAAATGAAATCATCAGTCGCAAGGGGAAATCTCATGAAAAACGCTGGAACTATCGACCGCAGCATTCGGGTTGTAGTGGGTCTGATTCTGTTGTCACTGGTATTTATCGGCCCGCAGACCCTTTGGGGCTGGGTTGGTCTGGTGCCACTGGTAACCGGTCTGGTCGGGTTCTGCCCGCTTTATAGACTGATTGGCCTGAACACCTGTCCAATCAAATCCCGGTCCTGAGGACAGAAGTCATGTACTGGACCTGGCAGAAAAGCGCCCTTGCCCTCGCCGCCAGCTTCCTGGTGGCCGTGGTGCTCATCAAACCGATTGGGGTTTCCACACAGTTTGTCATTCTGGATGGCATTCTGGCTGACTTCGTGCAAAGCGATCTTGTGGTTGAATCGCCGGACTCTTCCTCCGGCTTCAGCAGTGAGAATGCCTACCTGAATAAATCCGGAGGCAAATATGCGAAGGCGGTATCCCAGCCACTGAACTACAGCTTTGTGTTCGTGCTTGCGATGATAGTCGGGGGGTTTCTGGCAGCCAGGACCCAGCGCTCAACCGCGCCTCAAATGCCAGCTTTCCATACAGCCCGATTCAGTGACTCTGCGGGTGTCAGATATGGCCTGGCTTTCGTGGGTGGAGTCATCGTTTTGTTTGGCGCCCGGCTGGCCGGCGGCTGCACAAGTGGCCACATGATGAGCGGCATGATGCAGACCGCAGTCAGTGGGTACCTGTTTGCTGCAGCCGCCTTTGCCGCAGCAGTACCCACGGCAATTGTGATCTATCGCAGAGGAGGGAATGCCTGATGAGCACTGAAATCCTTTTGGCTATTGTACTGGGTGGTGCTTTTGGTTTTGTGCTTCAACGCGTCGGCGCAGCAGACCCGCAGAAGATCATCGGCATGCTGACGTTGACCGACCTGCACCTGGTGAAAGCCATACTGGGCGGGATCGGCCTGTCCTCAGCCCTGCTGTTCAGCGGGCTATTAATTGGCCTGATCGATAGCGGACATCTGAGCATCAAGGCCATGTACACTGGGGTGATTGTCGGTGGTTTACTGCTCGGTTTTGGCTGGGCGCTGGCCGGATTCTGTCCGGGCACCGGCCTGGTTGCCCTGGGGGCCGGCCGCAAGGATGCCCTGTTCTTCACCCTGGGAGGTCTGGTGGGTGCAGGCCTGTTCACGGCCCTGTTTGGCAGCATTCAGGACTCCTGGCTATTTACCAGTCTGTTCGGCGGCAAGGCCACGCTGGCCAGTGCCGAGAGCGGCGCATGGATCGCAATCCTCCTGGCTGCCGGATTTATCGGACTGGCCTGGATACTTCCTGCAAAGGCCCGGTAAACGGGCCTAAACCTGAGCAGCCTGTTCACGCAGGGTCAGTTACGAATACACTAAGCAAGTCCCTTGATCGCAGACGGAAACCTAACTGCCTATGAGATGGATCTTGTTTAGTCTGATTATCAGCCTGCCCGCCCTGACTCAAGCGGCTGAACTGGAGAGGATCAGCAAGGAAGTTGAGACTCAAACACTGATGGGAAACACCGTGTCCTGTGAGCATTCGCTGGGTCGACTTCAGTCAGGACAACAAAGCAGCCAGCTAAGCTGGTTGCGGTGCGGTGCGGACACCGGGCCCTCCGTGATTTATGCGCACGGAAACCCCGGAAGCAGGCTGGAACTGTTCTACTTTGCAGAAACCGCGCGACGCGCCGGATTGCAGTTATGGGTCATTGAGCGACCCGGCATGGGAGACAGTGAGTATATAGAACCCTTTGGGCTGGATGCCTACGCTGAAACAGCAATTGCGCTGGCAGATCTGGAAGGCCTCGACCAATTCCATGTGATGGGCTGGTCCAGTGGCGGACCGCCCTCTCTGGCCGTTGCCAGCCGCTACCCGCAGCGTGTTCGCCAGGCGCTCATCCTCAGCAGCTACACCGATTTCGGCAGTTATCCCCAGGCAGAAGAATACATGCGCGAGACCGGTCACCCCGGACCTGAGCTGGCAGACTCGACCCCGCGCCTGTTCCACGGCCTGGTGAAAACCATCGGCTGGCTGGGGGATCATCTTCCCGACCTGTATCTGGCGCTTCTGAAAACCGAGGTCAGCGAAGCCGATCAGACAGTGCTGGACCATCAATCGCTGGCGGAACTTTTCAAAGCCAATCAGAAGGCCGCGTTCACCGGGGACAATCGGGGTGTGATTCAGGATCTTGAAGTGCAGTGGCAAAAATGGCCATTTGATCTGGCTTCTGTGTCTGTACCGGTCAGGCTCTGGCAGGGGGAACAGGACACCCTGGTACCGCCAGATTTTGCCCGTCATCTCGCCGGGCAGCTGCCAAACGCCCAGCTCAGATGGCTGTCTCAGGCTGGTCACCTGTACCCCTTGCTGCCCCAGAACCAGGAGGCTTTCTGGAAGAGTCTGACCGAGGTAGCCGTACCAGCGCCTTCCCCCAGATAGGCGTGCAAGAACACGTGGCACGCAGACTACCGTCCAACACCGTCACACCCCTGTCACATAAGAGAAATATATTGGTCACAAACAATCAGTTTGGTTGAATTTCAACCAGGGATGTGACCGATGGTCCACGTAGCCGTACTCCGGCATGGGGATTACCAGCAAAAATCCGACACGCCCAGTGCGCATCAGTTGTACGGCCTGAATGACGAAGGCCGGCGCCAGGCACGGGCGGCAGCGGACAGGATTCGTGACTACCAGGAGAGACATGCCCTTGAGCTGTCGCCATCCATTGATACCTCCAGCCTGTTGCGAGGCTGGGAGACGGCCACTGAAATCGTCAATAACCTGGGCACCGGCAACCGGCACCGGGTCGAAAGCTTTGACGAACTGGCGGAGCGTTGCGTCGGCGCCGCCGCCAATCTGACAGTCGATGAAATCAACCAGATTCTGGCCGCCGATCCCCGCATCGGTGAGGTGCCCGGGAACTGGAAGTCCGACAGTGACTTCTGCCTGCCCTTTATCGGCGCCGAATCACTGATGATGGCCGGTGATCGGGTGGCAGCCCATTTCCTCAGTCGCCTGTCGTCCCTGCCGGATCACGCGGACAACCATCTCAAGATTTTTGTGGTGCATGGTGCGTCGTTCAGACATGCCGCCTACCGGATGGGCATTCTGGCCCGCGAACAGATTCGAAAACTCTCCATGTACTACGCCGAGCCCCTGTTCTTCCGTTTTGAGCAAAACGGGGGCCTCAGAAAATGGACCCACCTCGAAGGTCAGTGGAAACCACGGACCCGGGTGCCTGCTTCCCAGCAAAGACTGGACTAGGGGGAAATCATGTCAGCACAGACACTTACCCGACCCGCCTTTCAACACTGTGAACTGAAACACCAGGGACTGCGCATTCCCTCCCGAGTGAGCCGGTGGCAATCCAGGCTTAAGCCGGACAGTACATCCCACAATCCGTATCGGCCCTCCGCCTCGGGGTCTGCTGCCCCGGACCCTGGCTGGCACTGGCCAAACCGCCCCATCTGTGTGCTGACTGACCTGCATGCGGATGCCGATGCCCTGTTCGGCTCTCTGGTGGCCGCAGGCTTCATCGCCAAACAGGGGCCCCAGGATGATGCCTTCACCATCACGCCACTGGGCAAGCGCAGCCTGCTGGTGATCAATGGTGACTGCTTTGACAAGGGGCCGAGCAACCTGCGCCTGTTGCGCTGTATCCATAGTCTGCGAAGGGCTGGAGTCCGGATCAAACTGATCGCCGGGAATCATGATGTGCGCTTTCTGGCCGGCATCCGCGCCCTGGAACAACCACGGGATCTGATGAGCCAGAACTTCTTTCTGCGGATGGCCCCCAAGGGCGTGGCCTTTCTGCGCGAAGTGTATGAAAGCCATGTGGCGGATCTCCGCCCGGAACAGAAACAGCGCTACGGCGAAGGCCTGCCGGATGAGCGCGTGAGAGAGCGCCTCTACCCCGATGAAGCCTGGTATGAACACTTCCCGAAACTGGCTTCGCCCTGGATGTCCTCCTCGAAAATCGCCAGTGAGATGAAAAAGACCGACAAGAAACGCCGGCAGTTCGAAAGCCTGTGGCTCGAAACCGGCCTTAGCCTGGACAAAGCCTACGCCGCGACCAACAGGTGGCGCGAACTGTTCTGTCATCCGCAGGGTGAGTTCTCATGGTTCTTTGAGTCGATGGATCTGCTGCATTCGGAGGGGAGCTTTCTATTCGCCCACGCCGGTATGGATGACGTTATGGCCCGCGCTTTCGCCCGCCTGGGCGCAGAAAATCTGAATCAGGGCTTCCGCAACAGTCTCCGTGATGATCTTTTCGGTTTATACTTTGGGCCCATGGGGAACGTGTTCCGGTCCAAATACCGGCGCAGTGATTATGACTTCACACCATCAGGAGCCGTTCATCTGCTGAAACAGAATATCCGTGCGCTGGTCCACGGCCACATCAACCATCACACCGGCCAGGAGTATGTCATTCGCCAAGGCATCTATCATTTTGAATGCGATGCCTCACTGGACTACGGAACCCGCCGCAAGGAAGGATTGACGGGGCGGGGTGCCGCTGCGACCTGGATTCGCCCGGATGGCTGTATTCTTGGCATCAGCGTTGACCACCCTTCCGTCAAACTGTTCAGGCCGCCTCAGGCCGGGTCACTCCAAAGCGCAGAGCCAGACTATGGGAAATACGAGCAAGAAACAGCTTAAACTGGATACCATTCAGGATCGGGATTCCATCAGAGCCTACCTGAAGCAGATTATTAAAGGCCTGGAGAAAGGCAGCCTGACCCTGACACACGGGGACACCGAGCTGGCACTCCATCCCAGTGAGCTGATGCAGCTGCACCTGGCTGCCGAGAGCCAGTCGGGCCGGCAAAGCCTGACCATCCGGGTTTCCTGGGCACAGGAGCCGGAAAAGTCAGAGTCTCATCCGAAGCTGGTGATTTCCTGAGCCATGCCCAGCCGCTCTATCACTGAAAACACCTATTTTCTGGTTCGTGAGGTGGAGCAGCAGATCCGCCTTCTGCTGGAACATGCGGACTCCCCGCAAACGCCCCCCCAACTGCTGGACCGCCAGGGCTATATCCAGAATCTGGCCACTTCGGTTCAGAACCTCTGCATTGCGGGGCTCTCCAAAAAGGTACAGGAACGCGAACAGCTGCGTTTGCGCTGTTATTACAATATGGCCGCCACGCTGGGGGAGATCAGCCTTTCCTGCACCCACATGCTCAACGAGCTCGGTGAAGACCGCGCCCACCTGAACGAAGTGCTGGCGAGCCCACCCATGCTAAAGGCATACCGGCGCGCAGCCCAGGCCATCACCCTGGTCAAGGAAGTGGTGACCGACTCTGCCGAACAGGGGATGGGGCGTAAGATCTGCGAAATTTCCCAGAATCTCAATGAGCGCAATGGCAAGATCCTGAAACGTCTGTCCCGGTTTGCGGAAGAGGCCTTCGAGGAGAACCCCAAAGGTCTGCTGCTATTTACCGGCGTGCTGTTCCGGTTCTATATGGACCTGTGCAACCAGATCATGAAGCTGGGTGAAATTGTCCTGTCGCTGGAGCATAACGACATGCTGACACTGCGCCAGTATCAATCGCTCAACCACTCCCTGGAGAACCTCAGCAAAAAAGGTGACTATCAGGAGGCTGCACTGGACAAGCTCGCCGAAACCAAGTCCGGCTGTATCATCTCCGGTGTCCAGGTCAATCAGGGCACTGACTATGCCGGTGTGCTGAAAGAGGGAAAGACGTCCAAGATTCTCAAGGAAAAAGAAAAGATCGAGTACTGGGGAAAGGTCATGCCCGGAATTGCACCCGGTATTCTGGCTTTCGACGAGCACGAACACTCTGCGGCCCTGCTGATCGAATTTATTGAGGGCCAGACCTTCGAGCAGATCATGCTGACTGCGGATATTCCGACGGTACAGAAAGTCACCGGTCTGGCCCTGGACACCCTCGAGCGTGTCTGGGTGAAGACCCGCCGGGATGACATGCCCGGCAGCGCGGGGTTCATGACCCAGCTCAATGCTCGACTGAAAAAAGTCTTCCTGATTCATGATGAATTCGAACAGGGTGAGATGCGTCTGGAAAACCTTGAGATCCCGTCGATCAAGGCCCTGGTCGCCCGTTGCGCCGGGATTGAGGAAACCCTGGCACCCCGTTTCAGCGTTTACTCGCATGGGGACTTCAATATCGACAACCTGATCTACGATGCTGATCGCGAAAGCATCCGCTTCATTGATCTGCACCGTTCCGGGTACACAGACTATTTGCAGGATGCGACTGTTTTCATGCTTTCCAATCTGAGGTTTCTGAACATTGCGCCGAATGCCGCCTACCGGGTAAACCAGGTGATTCCTCTGTTAATGGCCCGCCTGGAAAAGTTTGCAAGGGCCAATAAAGACCGCTATTTTACCGCCCGCCTGGCGCTGGGCCTGGCGCGCTCGTTCATCAGTTCAACCCGCTTTATCTACGATGATGCGTTTGCTCTGCATCTCTTCCTGAAAGGTCGCTACCTGCTGGAAAAGGTCGAACAGCACCCACAGGAAAGTCTTCACAACTTCACCTTCCCAATGGATGTTCTCTATGCCCACTGAATCCCGACAGAACACACAGCCGCGCATTGGTGTCATCGGCATTCCGGGTGCCTGGTCAAGTGAAATACTGGCCGAGCATCTCAGGAAGCGAGGAAAACTGGCAAAAGTCATTCCCCTGTCTGAACTGTTTTTTGATCTGGAACGGAATCAGGTGACGCATCAGGGCGAAGACCTGAGCGACTATCAGGCGTTCGTCATCAAGAAAGTGTCCCCGGTTTATTCACCGGCTTCGCTGGATCGCCTCGGACTGCTGGAGTGGATGCAGCATCGTTTTCAGATTCCCTTCTTTTCCGCGCCCGGGGAGATCAGACGCCTGCTCAACCGACTGGACTGTACACTGGCCCTGCAGAGCGCCGGAATTCCCATGCCGCCGACCTGCATCACCGAAAGTGCAGAGGCAGCAGAGGCTTTTGTCCGGCGTAGTGAAGCTGCGGTTGCCAAACCGTTATTCTCTACGAAGGCCAGAGGCATGACCGTCCTTCAGGCAAACCAGCCCAACCTTGATACGGCATTGTCGGACTACCAGAAAAGCCATCCGCTATTCTATCTGCAGAAAAAAATCCCCCTGCCGGGCAAGGACCTCGGCATGATGTTCCTGGGCGGTGAATATCTGGGCTGCTACGCCCGCAATGCCGGTTCCAGCAGCTGGAATACCACGATCCATGACGGCGGGTTCTACAGCGCCCATGAGCCCCGCGAAAGTACCATTGCCCTGGCCCACAAAGCGCAGGCCTGTTTCAACCTGGATTTCACCACCGTGGACATAGTGGAAACCGGTGACGATACTGAAACCGTGATTTTTGAGGTATCGGCCTTCGGCGGCTTCAAGGGCGCCAGAGAAGGCCTGGGCCTGGATGTGGCCGAACGCTATGTCGACCATCTCTTGAACAAGCTGGACAGAGGGACCTCATCATGACCCAAAGCAAGCCAACAGATGATGCCCTTAACGCTCTGTTACAGGAACTCGATAGGGGTATGCACGGTGCCTCGTACCGGCTTAACCTGGGATTCAGTGGGCGGGTCTATGAGATCCGCTGCAATGATCGGGCAATACGCGATCGCTTGGCCGACTATTTCAGTGAACATATACCGGACTCCCAGACCCCGCCGGATCAGGTAGTTGGCATACTGCAGGGCGACTATCCCCTGCCCGATCTGGTGTGGGCCGACTGGTTGCGGGAAACCGGAAAAAGCGGCCGCAAGGATGCCTACCACGACCTGCCCGGCAGCCGTCTGCTGCGCAAGGTTCGCACCGGCATGCATTACTGGCAGCGACAGCAGGCTCCCGTTGCTTTTGGCCCCTGCCGGGAAAATGAGAGTCAGGTGATCAACTTTATCCTGAATCAGCACATGAGCTATCTGCAGAATGAAGGCAGCATCATTTGTCACGCCGCTGCCGTGTCTCACCAGGATCAGGGGCTGGCACTCTGCGCCTTTTCCGGCGGCGGCAAATCGACTCTGGCCCTGACCCTGATGAATCAGGGCATTGATTTTGTGTCCAACGACCGGCTTTTCATTCGCCGCGGCCCGACGGGCGCCCGCCTGTTCGGCGTGGCCAAGCAGCCGCGCATCAACCCCGGCACGATTCTCAACAATCCGCGTCTGATCAGCCTGCTGCCGGAAACCCGCCGGGCGGAACTGGAAAGCTGGCCCAGGGAACGCCTCTGGGCACTGGAAGAAAAGTATGATGCGCCCATCGGTGCGCTCTACGGTGTCCGCCGCTTCAAGGACAGCGCGTCACTGAGTGCGGTGGTGGTGTTGAACTGGCGCCACGACTCTCAAGAGCCGACCCGAATGAACCCCGTCAGCCTCAAGGAAAAGCCCCATCTGCTGGATGCCCTGATGAAATCACCCGGGCCATTCCACATGGATGCCAATGGCAGGCCCTGGAAAAACGGCGAGATGCCGGCTCTGGAAAACTATCTGGAGCAGCTTGAGGGGATCCCCTGCTATGAGCTCAGCGGTCGTGCTGACTTTGAAGCCGGCAAAAAACACTGTCTGGCACTGCTGCCGCCGATCTGACGCAAGCCTTTGACCATTTTCAAGGCTGCCCCAGTTGCCGCCAGCGTGCAGGTGTCGTCCCGGTCCAGCGTTTGAAGGCCCGGGTAAAGGCGCTTTGCTCGGTATAACCCAGCAACAGGGCAATGTCGCTGAGCGCCAGAGAGGCATCCATCAGGTACTCCTGTGCCAGGCTCAGACGGACCCGGTCCAGCAGTTCCCGCCACACCAGATTCCGCTGAGACAAGCGCCGCTGCAGTGTCCGCACGGAGCGATGCAGGGAGGCCGCCACTTCCGGCAGCGTGACACGCCCCTCGGGCAAACCCCGCAGAATGCAGGAGCGGATTGCCTCATCAAAACCGGCTGAATCCGGCATGGCTGACAAGGCCGCCCTGGCCTGGCGATCCAGCAGTGCTTTCAGACTGCTGTCACCCTGGCGCATGGGTGTCGCCAGCTGAAAAGCCTCGAAACGCACGCGGGTATGCGTATCCGAAAAATTCACGGGGCAGTCAAAGTAACGCTCGAATGACTCGGCATGAATGGGTGCCGGATGTATAAAGGCGACTTTTTCCAGGCGCAGGGGCTGTGACAGATGGCGCTGGATAAAGGCATACAGCGCGGCAATACCAATGGCATCGGCAATCGGGCCCAGTGTCGTCGGCGGCCAGCGAATCTCCACGGAATGCCCGTCCCAGTGCGCCTCCGCAATGGTGGTGCCATAGAAGAGTGTTTCATAACGCTGATAAGCCAGCAGTGCTTCACCAAGGGTGGAACTGCTGGCCACCAGATAACCCAGTACCCCAACGTGTTCGGTCTGTACCCGGGCCCCGATGGTCAACCCCAACTCAGGGCCACTGGCCGGTTGCAGGCCCGCAGCCTGGTCCAGTAGTTCGCGCCAGCGGGAAACGGAAACAGCCTCCCCCGGTGGCAGGGCCAGAAGTGCCGCGCGAAGCGAGGGTGCACTGCAACCACACTGGTCCAGCCAGTCCAGAAGAATCCGGGTCCAGGCCCCGGTAACACGCATGACAGCCGCCACCATCTATCCCGTTTGGCATGAAATGTTTAAATTATGGCATTAAATGTCAATCAAGATAAAATCCAGGTCGACATAATGATCAAAAAGCAAACGAAACCGAGACTCAGGAGCCGAAGATGGAGTTGTGGAACTGGATGAATGACCTGTGGCAATCACTGCCCGCCTGGCTGGCGCTGGATGAGCGGCAGCTGATCTTTGTACTGGCCACGCCGGTATTCATCGGTGTCACTGTCTGGGAATACCAACGCATCCGACTCGACCCCACGCTGTCTGATTTGCCGGAGTCGATCCGCAATTTCATGCTCGGCGCCGGCTACCAGATCAGTGAACTGCTGTTTGCCGGCATTCTGGCCTTTCCGGTCTTTGCCCTGGCTTACCACTTCCGGATCTTTGACCTGGAACTGACTTTCACCAACGCGGTGCTGCTCTTTGTGGGTCTGGAATTCTGCTACTACTGGTGGCACCGGGCCAGCCACAGGGTTCGCTGGTTCTGGTGTGCCCATGTCGTTCACCACTCCTCGGAACGCATGAATTTTTCCACCGCCATGCGTCAGAACGCGACCAATATTTTCAACCTGGGCTGGCTATTCTATGTGCCACTGGCCTGGCTGGGCTTTCATCCAGTCTGGATTGGTGTGGCCTATGCCCTGAGCCTGGTCTATCAGTTCTTTATTCACACCACGCTGGTTGGCAAGCTGCACCCACTCATTGAGTTCGTGTTCAACACGCCAAGTCACCATCGGGCACATCACGGTCGCAATGATCCGTACCTGGACAAAAACTATGGTGGCATCACCATCATTTTCGACCGATTGTTTGGCACCTTTGTGGAAGAGCGCGATGACAGCCCGGTGGAGTACGGCATCGTGCGTCAGATTCATACCACCAGCCTGGTGGAAAGCACCTTGCATGAGTACCGCAATCTGTTTCGGGACATACGCAAGACACCTGACTGGCGCCAGCGCTTTCGCCAGCTCTGGGTGCCGCCCTATTGAGCTTGTGAAACGGAAACAATAAAGAAATTTCCCCAATAAACATTGCACTTAATGCTATGGTTGCGTAGTTTCAGAAGATAATCAGGGCAGCACTGGATTCGCCTGCTGCCGAGGAACCTTATTGATTGACTCCATTCTGCTGACTGCAGCCCGCATCCTGACCTTTTCGGGCAAGCAGCCACTCACCAATGCCAGCGGCTTTTTCTTTCGCAGGGATGAGCGCCTCTATCTCGTCACCAGTGGCCATGTTTTACACGATGAAGTGACAAAACACTTCCCTGACCGCATAGAAATTGAAATTCACACGGATGCAGACAATCTGGCTGAATCCACGGGCTTTTCGATGTTGCTCTACAACGACAGCCAGTCGGTGTGGCGGCAGGGATCAGATGGGGCCGGAAGCATTGACGTAGCGGTGCTGGAAATCAATCAGACCGCCTTGCCTGAACGGGCGGTCTATGCGGCTTTTACGCCGGACCATTTACCCAGGTCGACGGACATTATCCCACTGGGATCACCCTTGCTTATCATGGGCTTCCCTTTGGGTTTTCACGATACGCTGCATCACATACCCGTCGCCAGACACGCCATTGTGGCCTCCTCTTACGGCTTCCGCTTTCAGGGCAAAGGCTATTTCCTTACCGATGGACGCATGCACCGGGGATCAAGCGGTGCTCCAGTAACACTGCAGATGCCCCCTGACCACTCGAAAGAAAAAAAGGTGCCCTGGTACCTGTTGGGCATTCATTCAGCCCGCATCGACGTTAATCACAGAGATCTGGAACTGGATGAAGGGCTTGGTCTGAATTGCGCCTGGTACTCAGATATACTGATGGCCCTGACTTCTAACAAGCACTCGTAAAGAAATACCGGATAAAGAGTTCTTGATATAGTCCTTTGAACAGGACGGCTTTTGCTGCGCATTCAGGAATCTTCATCTCCCCAGACAACATAAGCGATATTATTTTTCTGCTTATTCTTGACCGTGTACATGAGGTCGTCAGCCACCTTAACGGCCTCCTTGATATCAGCAGGCATCTTTTCAAAAGTGACAAAGCCGATACTGAAGCTTACCGGCCACTTGTTTTTTTTCATGAGCGCACCAAGCCGATCTCTGGTTTTCAGTATGGCCTGCCTGGCTTCCGTTATTTCTGTTTCCGGCAAGATACAAGCAAATTCATCACCGCCGAGCCTTGCAACCGTGTCAGTAGCACGCAGAGATTCCTTTAAACTGGCTGCCACTCTCACGAGCAGACGATCCCCCTCCGCATGACCGAGGGTATCATTGACGGTCTTGAAATGATCGATATCTATGTAAGCCAGTGAAAAAACATGCTTATACCGGGATGCGCGAACCAGTTCGTCGGCAAGCTCAACATAAAACCCTCGGGAATTTGATATACCCGTCAGAAAATCGGTGTCTGCCGCCTCAGACTCAAACCGGTGTACGCTTCGAAAGTTCCTGATCAGTGTTGCCAACACGAAAAAGCTGACCGCAAAAGGTATTGCGTAGCCAAGCAACGTTGTCAGACTGAACCCGACTTGAAAGCTCTTGATACCCGTGAGCAGAATGACTGAAATCATAGCCAGAGCAAGCCCAGATTTTCTGGACCCATACCAACTGGCAATGATTATGGGGAGCAAAAAGAAGGGTTCAACATAAACAGTATCGCCCCAGAAAACTTGGCAAAAAGACAAAACGACAGCGCTCGCAAGCGTCAAGCGCCAAATAAAGCTGGCTGACTGAGTATCCAGAACACTGAATATGGTTTTCAACCGGCAACGCTCCTTTCAGCCCGCACTGACTTGGAAAAGACCAAGTTGTTTATTCACTGATTGCTTGTAACGAAGACGTACGCCCAAAAAAACAAGGCTCCACGGCCTTGTTTTTTCCTTTTATAATGTCGAGAGAGGTCTCACGATAAAACGATGTTCTCTGCCTGAGGCCCTTTCTGCCCCTGAGTCAGTTGAAACTCTACCGCTTGTCCTTCAACCAGAGTTCTGAAGCCAGTACTGGAAATGGCGCTGAAATGAGCGAAGACATCTGGACCGGACTCTTGTGATATAAATCCGAAACCCTTGGCTTCATTGAACCACTTAACGGTTCCTTTAACTGTTTTAGACATAATTCATTCCTGAAAATTTATAATGATTGATCTCAAAAAAGACCATTTATGGCAAGAAATAGAGACTGAAATTCAAAGCTGCAGGACGAAGTGATACGAATAAAACGGCGAAATGAAGAATCGAATGGAGCTTTCTCTCAAGCTGCCGAACACACTACAGAGACCAACGATAAATGTCTACCATTCATTTGATCACACTCTGCACATTTGGTTATTTCGCAGCAGACTTGCCATCCTGTATCAGAAATGGTTTTCTGGGTTTTAGCGTGCACTGATGAGTACCTTCTAGTTGCAAACATTTTCTTCCAACAGGATCTTTGCGTTTTTCTTTTGCCTGTGTATCAGTCCCATACTACTGGCTGAAACGGTTGTCATTGCCACTGCCTCAAACTTTTCTCTTCCTCTGATCGCCATAAAAGACCGGTTTGAAGGCCAAACAGGCTATCGAGCCCGGATTATTAAAGGTGCATCAGGCAAGATTTACGCCCAGATTCGTCAGGGTGCACCCTTTGATGTCTTTCTTTCTGCCGATACCGATAAGCCCTTGCGCCTGGATCAGGCCGGTCTTGGGGTGCCAGGCAGCCGCATGACTTATGCCATTGGCCGACTGGCCCTTTGGTCACCGGACCCTGAACGTTTTTCACAAGAAGCTGGAGCTGCGCCACTGACGGAAGTGAGGCGACTGGCGATCGCCAATCCCAAGGTCGCCCCCTATGGCAAAGCAGCCAAGATGGTAATGACAGATCTGGATATCTGGCATTCGCTGGAGCACCGCTTGGTATATGGAGAGAATATTGCCCAAACTTTCCAGTTTGTGATTACGGAGAACGCGGATGCAGGCTTTGTCGCTCTGTCGCAAATCTGGTTTGAAGGCCAGGTCCGCAAAGGTTCAGCCTGGCTGGTACCTGAATCCCTGCACCTCCCCATAGAACAAGATGCACTGTGGCTAAAACGGGCGGTCAACAACCCCGCAGCCCGCGCGTTCATGAAGTTTCTCCGGAGCCAAGAAACACAGGCGCTGATTGAGAGTTTTGGCTATTCCACAGGGGACACAGGGTCTCAATGAAAATACCGATAAGCCATGCTGCTGTCTGAAGCTGATCTACAGGCCATTTGGCTGACCCTGAAGCTGGCCTTTGTGGTCACCTTGCTTCTGCTACTGCTCAGCACCCCGCTGGCTTTGTGGCTGGCCAGTACCCGCTCGCGCTGGAAGGCGGTCGTCAGCAGTGTGGTGGCCCTGCCACTGGTGCTGCCTCCTACCGTACTGGGTTTTTATCTGCTGGTCGCCATGGGCCCCGAAGGACCCGTCGGTCAGCTAACCCAAAGCCTGGGACTGGGCACCCTGCCCTTCACCTTCAGCGGTCTGGTGATCGGCTCGATGCTTTATTCCCTGCCTTTTGTGGTGCAACCGATCCACAATGCCCTGGAAGCCCTCGGCCGCCGCCCGGGGGAAGTGGCGGCCACGCTGCGTGCCGGTCCCTGGGATCGTTTCTGGCATGTGACGCTGCCCCTGTGCCGACCGGGTTTTCTGACCGCAGCGGTTCTGGGCTTTGCCCACACAGTGGGTGAGTTTGGGGTGGTGCTGATGATCGGTGGGAGCATTCCCGGAGAAACCCGCGTGATCTCCGTGCAGATTTACGACCATGTCGAGGCCCTCGAATACTCACGCGCTCATGGGCTGTCTCTGCTGATGATCGCCTTTTCATTTGTGGTGCTGTTTTCACTCTATTCCCTCAACCGCCGTCAGGGGCGCCCCGGACGCCAACCCGACAAGCCGAATCAGACGGGTGAAGCGGGTCCGCCAGACAAGGGGGGACCGTTTTGAGCGGGGACGATATCGTCTTGTCGGCTGACTGGAAGCTGCCGGGCTTTCACCTGGTCGTCGACCTGAAACTGCCGGCAGAGGGCGTCAGTGTGTTGTTCGGTCACTCAGGTTCGGGCAAAACCTCACTGCTGAGAATTCTGGCCGGGCTGGAAAAAGTCCCCGGCGCCTGTGTTTCTGTCAGGGGCGAAGACTGGCAGAGCGCCGACGCCTTCAGAGCGGCGCATCGCAGAGCCATTGGCTATGTCTTTCAGGAAGCCAGCCTGTTTGAGCATCTGAGCGCCGACGGCAATCTGGATTTTGCTGCGCGCCGCGCGGATCCCGGTCTGCCTGCCAATCACCGACAGCAGATCATCGAGTTGCTGGGTATCGGGCCCATCCTGAAGCGCTACCCCAGCGAGCTTTCGGGGGGCGAGCGTCAGCGTGTGGCGATTGCCCGTGCCCTATTGATCAACCCCGGTGTGCTGTTGATGGATGAGCCACTGGCAGCCCTCGACGATGCCCGTAAAGGGGAGATCCTGCCCTATCTGGAAACGCTGAAACGTGAGTTCAGAGTACCGATCGTGTACGTGACGCATTCCACCAATGAGGTAGCCAGACTGGCGGATTATCTGGTGATTCTGTCACAGGGCCGTGTGTTGGCCGAGGGCGACATTCAGTCACTGATGTCCCGACTGGATCTGCCGATCCGTCTGGGTGAGGAAGCAGGTGCCGTTTTGAGCGGTGAAGTCACTGCCCGGGACACTCAATGGCACCTCAGTTGCGTCAAGGTATCCGGGCATCCGTTCTGGATCCGGGACAATGGGGAAACCGTCGGACAAGCCGTGCGGCTGCGCATACTCGCACGCGATGTCAGCCTCTCTCTGAATCCGCACACGGATGGCAGCATTCTCAACGTGCTGCCAGCGACGGTATTGGAAACAGCCGCAGACTGCCATCCGGCTTCCACACTGGTACGCCTGCAAGTTGGAGAAGCCCTGCTGCTGGCGCGTGTCAGCAGCCGCTCAGCGGCGCAACTGGCGCTGAGGCCCGGCCTTGCCATCTGGGCCCAGATCAAGTCGGTAGCGGTACTCTGAGCTCTGACAATCGCGGTTCCACTTTCAGGATTTGCGCGGCTTGGCCCGCCGGGTGGCCTCAGCTTCCAGTGGGTTCTCCGGCCAGGGATGCTTGGGGTAACGACCACGCATGTCCTTGCGCACATCCGGATACCCGACTTCCCAGAAGCGCGCCAGGTTGTCCGTCACCGCGATCGGCCTTCTGGCTGGGGACAGCAGATGCAATAACACCGGCTGCCCACCCGATAGCCGGGGCCCTTCACGCTGGCCGAAAACCTCCTGCAAACGCACCTCACTGTATGGGGCCCCAGACTCCGGATAGTGAATGGTCACTCCCGTGCCAGTGGGCGCTTTCCAGCGCACCGGCACCAGCTGATCCAGCTGCGTGAGAATGCTGCCCGGTAACAGACTCCGTAAAGCCGCGCCCAGATCCAGTCGCTGCAGATGTGAGAGCCGCTGCATGCCGGCCAGCCAGACTGGCAGCCAGTCCTCCAGCGTATCCAGGAGTGTCGGGTCACTGAGATCCGGGCAGTCCCCCGGCTGCAGTCGGTGCAGAAAAACCACCCGCGATTGCCAGTGTCGCAAGGCTTCCGTCCAGGGCAGACAGTCTAGCCCCTGCTGGCGAATCCCTTCACACAGCGCTAACGCAAGCTGCGCGGAATCCGGGTTAGCCAGAGGCTGGCTGCGCAGGACCAGAGCCCCCAGACGTAACTCTCTCCGGGCAACCACGGCTTTGTCGGCCGCCGACCAGGACAGGTTATCCCGGGTCAGCACTTGCGAAGCCAGGGCGCTTTCCAGGACCGGAGCGCTGACGGGTGCGGCCAGAAAAATGCGTGACTCGCGCGCCTGCCCGTCCAGCGTCACGGCAACCAGATAGTCGCGGCCCACCAGGCTATCCTGCTCGTCCAGCCGCGCACCCCGGCCGTTGGACAACAAGTAGCGCGGTGAGCCGGAGGCGCGGGCCTGTGCAATGCGGTCCGGGTAGGCCTGGGCCAGCAACAGCCCCGGCAGATCATCCGCCGACGGCTTTTCTCCGGTTTCCGGCAAGTCGGGTGATTCGGACAAGTCGGGTAAGTTCCGGCACAGGCCCTCGAACTGGCGGACAACATGCCGCAGGCGTTTCAGCGCCTGCCGGTCAACCTTGTGGTTCCAGTCGGCGTCAGATGCCCCGGCTGTTCCCCCCTGCAGACAATCCAGCCGTAAACGCAGATCCGCTTCCCTGGGTGCAGCATCGCCGCGTGCCGTGCGAAACAGATCCCGCTCCGAAAGCAGAGCAGCCAGGGCACAGGCTGAGGAACGCGCCCGCCAGTGGCCGGCTTCCACAATCAGGTGAGCCAGGCGTGGATGGGTCGGCAGGGTCACCATGGCTTGCCCGGCTTCGGTAATGCCACCGGAGTCATCCAGGGCCCCAAGCTGCTGCAAAAGTTGACGCGCTTGCGACAGAGCGGCCTCCGGGGGTGTTGTGAGCCAGCGCAGGTCTTCAACCGGTGTACCCCAGGCCGCCAGTTGCAGCAACAGCGGTGCCAGGTCGGCACTGGCCATTTCCGCCGTGCTCTGACCGGAGCGCGTCCCCAGGTCATTTTCCGAATACAGTCGATAACACCGGCCCGCGCAGACCCTTCCGGCGCGGCCGCGTCGCTGCTCGGCAGCCGCTCTGGAGACGGCCACGGTTTCCAGGCGGGTCAGGCCCGAACCGGGATCAAAGCGCGGTTCGCGTCGCCAGCCGCCATCTACCACAGCCTGGATATCCGGCAGGGTCAGTGCCGTTTCTGCAAGGCTGGTGGACAGGGTGATCCGGCGCTTCCCTGCTTCGGGTGCCTGGGTGGCGCGACGCTGCGCTTGCATGTCGAGATCACCATAAAGAGGCACCACCTCGACATCTGCAGGCAATTCCCGGGACTGCAGTGCCCGCTCAGTTTGCCGGATTTCCCCCTGCCCGGGCAGAAAAACCAGCACACTGCCGCGGGTTTCCTGCAGCGCCTGATGGATCAGGGGTAACAGTCCATTCGCCAGCTGATGGCGAGGCACCCGCGGATAGTGCGTCACTACGACGGGAAAACTCTGCCCCTCTACGGTGATCAGAGGTGCATCACCCTGATCATCCGCCAACAAGTTACTGACCGGTGCCGCCTCCAGTGTCGCTGACATGACCAGCAGACGCAGGTTTTCACACA
>JAUIAZ010000335.1 GCA_030427465.1 Gammaproteobacteria bacterium
CGTAGTCAGGCGACTGGTGGCTCTGGTCATAGTGATTCTGGGCCTTTACTTCTTCCTGAGAATTGCCGGACTTTCCCAAATTGCCCTGGCCATCGTCAGCGGCACCGGCGTTCTGGGTCTGGTCGTGGGTTTTGCTTTCCGTGATATTGCCGAAAACTTCATTAGCAGCCTGTTGCTCAGTACACATCGTCCGTTTCGTCTGGGAGATGACATTATTGTGGATGGACACCGAGGCGTGGTTCAGAAAGTCACCGCCCGGGGCACCACGCTGGTGGACTATGACGGCAACCACATACAGATACCCAACGCGACCGTTTACAAGGGTGTGATCAAGAATCTCACTGCCAACCCCCTGCGACGGGGACAGTTCGATGTCGGGATCGGTTACGACAGCAACATTGTCAGCGCCCAGACCCTGGGCATGGAAATCATGATGGCCAATCCCGCGGTCATTGATGATCCCCCCCCTCAGATCCTGATCGACCATCTGGGGTCCTCAACCGTTAATCTCAAGGTCTACTTCTGGGTGAATGCGCACCAGTTTGCCGTGGGAAAAGTCGGCTCGCAGCTTATGCGCCAATTTGTTCAGGACTATGCAGCACAAGGAATTTCCATGCCGGATGATGCGCGTGAGGTAATATTTCCACAAGGCGTGCCGGTGGTGCCGGATACTACCCGCGCACCTGGAAACCCGGAGCTTCACGGTAACGCTGCAGCAGTCCCAGATACCAAGCCAGGGCCCGTTCCTGCCGACCGGATAGCGTCAACGGATACAGAGGAAGACCTCAGCGCCGATGTGCAAGTCATTCAACAACAGGCCAGGGAGTCCAGAGCACCGGATGACGGGGAAAACATTATCTGATCCAGAGGTTCGTGCTGAGCTCTTCAGGGGCGCTGCAGATACCTTGCCCCTGATTCTGGCAGCCATTCCGTTTGGCCTGCTCTATGGTGCTCTCTGCCAGGCTTTCGGCTTGTCCCTGTTTCTTTGCCTGTCCATGTCAGCCCTGGTGTTTGCCGGCTCGGCACAGTTTGTGGCAGTGAATCTGCTGGCTGCCGGAACGCCCTGGCTGGTTGTGGTCGCAGCGACATTCATCGTCAACCTTCGTCACCTCATGTACAGCGCCAATCTGATGAAAAACGTGCGTCCCTACAGCCAGCGACGGCGCGCTGTCATGGCTTTCGGGCTGACTGACGAAACTTTTGCCACGGTTCTCAATCGTCTGCAGCGCCAACCGTATCGGCCTTTTTCCAGCGCTTACCTGCTCGGCTCCGCTGCATTCATGTATGGCAACTGGTTTGCCTGCAGCGCGCTTGGCTACCTTGCCAGCGGACAGTTTGAAGACCCGCTGTCCTGGGGGCTGGAAGTGGCGATGGTCGTGGCATTTATCGGTATCGTAGCGCCTTTGCTGGTCGATCATCTGAAATGGTTGTGTGCGCTCCTGGCCGGTAGTATCGCCTTACTGACCCATTCGTGGCCCTATCAGTCAGGGATCCTGCTGGCAGCCACCGTGGCCATTCTCATTCCAGCCTGGATTGGCCTGCGAAAAAAGCGTGGTATTTACAAGGAAACTTCTGAAGCATGAATGGTTTGGATGCTCAGGAAGCCGTCCTGCTGATTCTCGGCATGATGCTGGTCACCTTTGGTGTACGCTTTGCCCCCTTTGGCCTGGCAAACCGAGAACGCCTCTGGGGTCGCTACCAGGAACGCGTCGATGCTGCGTTGGAATATGTACCGATAGCGGTGCTCACAGCCATCATCGTGCCCACGGTTCTGGTCAGAACTCCTGGGCATATCGATTTCAGCGCAGACAACCACCATATCTGGGCAGCCCTGTTAGCGTTTGCCATTGCCAGACTGACCGCCAATCTCAGCCTGACGGTATTGGGGGGACTGGGGGTTTATTTTGCGGCCAGACAGCTCCTTTGATCATTCGTAGGGGAACCGTTGGTCTTGATGAACTTTTATTAAAAAGCGATATCCCTCATTTCAGGGCCACTTTCCCTGAACTAACGTACAAGTTAAGTACAAAAACAAGCGAGAATTTTGCATGGCCGATGCCAAGTTAAAAAAGAACCTTAAGCTCTTCGACGTATTTGCCATTTCCACCGGCGCCATGTTCAGTTCAGGCTTTTTTCTCCTGCCCGGTATCGCAGCTGCCCAGACAGGCCCCTCGGCCTACCTGGCGTATCTGGTGGCCGGTTTCCTGATCATCCCCGCCATGTTTTGTATGGCAGAACTTTCTACCGCTATGCCAAAAGCCGGCGGAACCTATTATTTTCTGGATCGTAGCCTTGGCCCGATGGTTGGTACCATTGGGGGCCTGGGTTCCTGGATCGCGGTCATTTTCAAAAGCGCCTTTGCGCTGGTGGGTATGGGGGCCTACTTATCGCTCTACATTGACGTGCCGATTACTGCGCTTGCTGTGGTTCTGACTTTGGTTTTTGGTCTTGTCAATGTGTTCGGAGCCAAAGAGACTACCATGCTGCAACGGATACTGGTCGGAACGCTGGTATCGATTCTGGCCCTTTTTATCGTGCTGGGTCTGATGCACGTTGGTTTTCCAGATGCTCTGTCAGCACGGCAGAACTATGACACGTTTTTCCGCGATGACTTTGTCGGCTTTGCAGCGGTCGTTGGGCTGGTATTCGTGTCTTACGCCGGTTTGACCAAGGTCGCTTCAGTGGCTGAAGAAGTGGAAAACCCGGATCGCAATATTCCCCTCGGCATGATCCTGTCACTGATCACGGCAACAACCGTCTATACACTTGGCATGATGGTCATGATCAATGTTCTGAATCCGGATGACCTATATGGAAGCCTGACACCGGTTGCGGATGCCGGCGAGCAGTTTCTCAGCTGGATTCCTTACGATATCGGCATTCTGCTGATTGTCGTGGCCGCCATATCTGCGTTTGCGTCAACCGGAAATGCCGGCATCATGTCGGCCTCGCGCTATCCGTTTGCGATGGCCAAGGATCGCCTTGTACCTGAGCAATTCGGGAAACTCGGCAAATTTGAAACCCCGGTCAAGTCGATAGCGGCCACAGTCGGTGTGATGGTGCTGGTGCTGGTCCTGTTTGATGTGGAGTCAGTGGCCAAACTCGCCAGTGCTTTCCAGCTTCTGCTGTTCGGCATGGTATGCATGGCAGTGATTGTGATGCGGGAAAGCCGGATCGAGTCCTATAAACCCGGATTCAATACCCCACTTTATCCCTGGCTCCCTGTTCTGGGCATCCTGATTTCTTTCTGGCTGATCGTTCAGATGGGGGTACTTGCCATTGGGTTCACCGGCATGGTCGTAATGGCCTGTGTGCTTTGGTACTTTTTTTACGGCGTTGACCGCGTGCGGCGTGGTGGCGCCTGGCTGCACGTTCATGAACGTCTCGAATTGAAGCCTGACGAAAGCCTCGAAGATGAGTTGATGGAGATCGTCGAGGAACGTACCGATGCCGAAAATATCAGCTACGAAATGTTGATTGCCAGGAGCCTGGTCTTTGATTCCAGCGAGGGTGTCCACCATTTCGAGGAAGTCAAAGCGGTGATCACCGAAGCCCTGCATGAACGCACCCGTTTACCCGATGCCGAACTGGAGCAGGCTTTTGCCGATAACCTCGGCCGGAAGCACGTACTGGGCTCCAAGGTGGCGCTGTGGTACCGGGATTTTCCAGAACTTGACGAGTCCATTCTGCTGATTTTTCGATACCGGGAAAGCGCCTCTATCGAATTGCCGGATAATCAGGAAATCAAGGCCCTCATCTTCCTCTTCACGCCTGCTGAACCTGCAGGTCTGGATCTCAGGCTTGCGGGACAGTTGGCCAGTATCATGGAGGGAGAAGCCTTTGCCTCAGAATGGGTTTCTACTGAAGAACACAGTGCACTGCGGGATCTGCTGATGCGCGATGGTCATTTTATACACGCCAACGTGGAGGATCTCGCAACAGAGCACAAACTTGTTGGCTCTTCCATCAGCGAGATTGAACTTCCCGAATCCTGTCAGATTGCACTTATCGTCAGAGATGG
>JAUIAZ010000336.1 GCA_030427465.1 Gammaproteobacteria bacterium
GGGAAGCCCTGGAACTGCGTGACAAAGATGCGGGCCGTTACCTGGGCAAGGGCGTTCTGAAAGCAGTAGAGGCGATCAACGGCGAGATCCGTGATGCACTGCTGGGCAAAGACGCACTGGACCAGTCTGCGATTGATCAGGTCATGCTGGACCTGGATGGCACGGACAACAAGGCGAAGCTGGGTGCGAATGCCATCCTGGCGGTTTCCCTGGCGACCGCCAAAGCGGCAGCGGCTGAAAAAGGCGTGCCTCTGTATGCGCATATTGCCGACCTCAACGGTACGCCCGGAGAGTACAGTATGCCGGTACCGATGATGAATATCCTGAACGGCGGTGAGCACGCCGACAACAACGTGGATATCCAGGAGTTCATGGTTCAGCCGGTCGGTGTGACTTCTTTCCGCGAAGCACTGCGTGTCGGTGCCGAAATCTTTCACAGCCTGAAGAAAGTTCTGCACGATCAGGGGCTGAGCACGGCCGTGGGTGATGAGGGTGGCTTCGCCCCGAACCTGCCTTCTAATGAGGCTGCCCTGGCGGCGATCAAGACCGCGATTGAAAAGGCCGGATACGAGCTTGGCAAGGATGTTACGCTGGCGCTGGATTGTGCCTCCTCAGAATTCTTCAAGGACGGGACCTACGACCTGAAAGGTGAAGGCAAGACCTTTGACTCAGAGGGCTTCGCAGATTATCTGGCGGAGTTGACCGGGAAATACCCGATTGTCTCTATCGAAGACGGTATGGACGAGAGTGACTGGGATGGCTGGGCAATCCTGACACGGAAACTGGGTGACCGGGTTCAGTTGGTAGGGGATGACCTCTTCGTTACCAATACCCGCATACTGAAGCGGGGTATAGATGAAAAAGTGGGTAACAGTATCCTGATCAAGTTCAACCAGATCGGTAGCCTCAGCGAAACGCTGGCAGCGATCCGTATGGCCCGTGAAGCGGGTTTCACGGCGGTGATTTCCCACCGTAGCGGTGAAACGGAAGACACTACCATTGCCGATCTGGCGGTAGGAACAGCTGCGGGTCAGATCAAGACTGGCTCTTTGTGCCGCAGCGACCGGGTGGCCAAATACAACCAGCTGCTGCGAATTGAAGAGCAGTTAGGTGGCAAAGCGGTGTACCGTGGCTTGAAGGAAATTAAAGGGCAGTCTTAAAAGCACACCCTAAGTCACTGAAAAAAAGCCTGGAATGCGGTTTGGTGTTCCAGGCTTTTTCGTCTATAACTGTTAGTCAAAATAACAACTCTATATGGGTGTGAACCGGGAATATGGCGGTCAGTCGTCGGTTAATCGCAATCTGGACACTTCTGCTGCTGGCTTTTGTGGCCCTGCAGTACCGGTTATGGCTGGGTGAAGGGTCGTTTGTCGAGATGTGGCAACTGGACCAGAGGATCGCCAGTCAGAAGGAAGAAAATGCCCGGCTTCAGGCGCGCAACCAGCGTCTCGCCGCCGAAGTCATTGCCCTGAGGAGTGCGGAAACTGCGCTGGAAGAAAGAGCCCGGAGTCAGCTGGGTATGGTTCACCCGGATGAAACCCTCTTTCTGTTTGTCGGGGACGCCCGGCAATAAGCCTCTCAGGATCAGGGTAAAATGTGATCTGCTTCCGTTTTTCGGAAAATCGGTGTAATTTTAAACAGTGCCTATAACAACAATACCCGAGGTGCTTCATGCTTACCGCAGATACCGTACTGTATATCCTGAGCGTTTCCCTGTTTGCCACTGCCTGTGCGCTCTTTGTCGGCGCCAAGCTGGTCTCCCGTCACCCGGACCTGGTGAGGCGAAGTATCCGGATCGATTTCTCACGGCAGGTCAGCATTCTGCTTGTCGGTGCGGTTGTGTCTGCGGTGGTTGCCAACCAGACAGAAACCGATGTTCTGGATCTGGAGAGCCTGCCCGCCACGGCAGCTGGCATTCAGGTCGTGCCCCAAGCCGTTTCGGCGACGTCGGACCAGAGTGGCCTGAGTGGAGTCGCTGCTGTGTTTCCCGATGGAGGTCGTTATCAGAAGACGGACCCGGAACAGCGCCGCGCAGTTCAGATTGAAATGCTGGCCGACTCTCTCAATGCCTATCTGCTGGTGATGCAGCCGGACAGTAACGATTCCGATCTTCACCAGCCGGAACTGATTACCGCGACGCTGGTTCGTGAGGACGGAGACTGGTATCTTCGCAGCGACGAGGTCTCGCAATGGCCAAGCTGGTTGCCGCCGGAAGGTGTCGTAATTGATGTTGCCCGTGTGGATGAGGGGCTCGAGCTTCGTTATGAACAGGATGGTCAGTCCGTAACGGATTACTGGCAGCGATTGTAGGAAATCCAGGAAGAGGTAAGGTTGTTTCCCAAAGTATGGACAGTGCTTCCGGCCGCCGGAGTCGGCAGCCGGATGCAGAGTGAAGTCCCGAAGCAGTATCTGAGCATCGCAGGTAAACCCCTGATCCAGCACACGCTGGAGCGCCTGCTGAATTATTCCCGTCTTGACCGGATCATTGTGGTGATCAGCGCAGAGGATCATCACTGGTCGCAACTGGCTTTACACCGGGATCCCCGCTTGTGCGTAGCAACCGGCGGTGAAGAAAGAGTCCATTCCGTTTTGAATGGCCTGACCGCCATTGAGACCCAGGCACAGGATCAGGACTGGGTTCTGGTGCATGATGTAGCGAGGCCTTGCGTCCGCCGTGAAGACCTGGACCGTCTGCTGGACACCCTGGTCTCGGAACCACAGGGTGCCATACTTGCGTCACCTGTCACGGATACCCTGAAAAAAGCCGGTGACAACGGCCGCATAACGCAGACCGTTCCCCGGGCCGGGATCTGGCGGGCTTTTACCCCGCAGGCGTTTCGTTATGCGGACCTCAGGCGTGCGCTTGAAAGCGCACTGGAAGCTGGTGAACTGGTAACCGATGAGGCCTCTGCGATGGAGCGTCTGGGTTATCAGCCGGCACTGGTGCGCGGCAGTAGCGACAACATCAAAGTGACGGTACCGGAGGATCTTCCCTATGCGGAGTTCCTTTTGCGGCGCCTCAATGAATCAGAGAAAAATCAGTGACGATAACTATACGAGTCGGGCAGGGCTATGATGTCCACGCCTTTTCAGACAGCCCCGGAGACATTGTCCTGGGCGGTGTGCGTATCCCCTTCGAGCGCAGCCTCAAGGCACATTCAGATGGGGATGTGTTGTTACATGCGATTTGCGATGCCTTGCTGGGCGCAGCGGCCCTGGGTGATATCGGCAAACATTTCCCGGATACCTCCGAAGACTATCGTGGTGCCGATAGCCGGGTGCTGCTCGGGCAGGTGATAGCCCTGTTGAAAGCATCCGGTTTCGCGCCGGGAAATGTGGACTGTACGGTGGTGGCCGAACGCCCCCGGATGTCTCCGCATATTGAGGAGATGCGTCAGTTGATTGCCACTGACATGGGGCTGGATGTCAGCGCCGTGAGTGTCAAGGCGACAACCACTGAGCGTCTCGGCTTTGCAGGCCGGGAAGAAGGGATAGCCTGTTATGCGGTGGTGCTGATTCATGGACTTTCCTGATCCCAGCGTACCCTCACTGTTTCCGCGGGTGAGCGCGACCTGGAAACACAGCCCCGACGATTTTCAGGTAGACGAAATCTGGGATACCGGGCAATTGGGTGAAAGCGGTGAGCATGCTGTTTTGCATATCCGCAAACGCGAAGCCAATACGCACTGGGTTGCCCGTCATCTGGCCCGCTTTGCCGGTGTTCGGGATATGGATGTGGCCTATATGGGGCTGAAGGACCGCCATGCCGTGACCAGCCAGTATTTTTCCGTCTACCTGGGTAAACGTCCGGTTCCGCAATGGGAGAATTTCTCGGCGGAGGGAGTTGAGCATTCCGAGTATGTTGGCCAGGTATCGCGCAAGCTGCGCCGGGGGCAACATCTCGGTAACCGTTTTGTCATCGTTCTGCGCGATCTTGAGTGGCAGGATACCCTTGCCGGGCATCTGGACTGGATCCGGAAGCATGGCTTTCCGAACGCCTTCGGCAAGCCAT
>JAUIAZ010000337.1 GCA_030427465.1 Gammaproteobacteria bacterium
CCGCAAACCGACTGGAGCTTCCAGTATTCCCCGGAGAGCTTTACCGGCACCGAACCGGACTTCGCCGTTGAAGTCATTGATGCGGTCACAGCGATCTGGAAACCCTGGGAAGGTCAGCGTGTGATCATCAACCTGCCTGCCACGGTCGAAATGTCCATGCCCAATGTCTTTGCTGACCTGGTTGAAACTATCTGCGACCAGATCCGCCACCGCGAGCATGTCGAGATCAGCCTGCACACCCACAATGACCGCGGCTGTGCAGTCGCGGCGGCAGAAATGGGTGTGCTTGCCGGTGCCGACCGCGTCGAAGGCACCCTGATGGGTAACGGGGAGCGCACAGGTAATATGGACATCATCACCATGGCCATGAACCTTTACTCTCAGGGTATCGACCCGCAGCTGGACCTGTCTGACATTTCAGAGATCATTGCAGTCACGGAGTCCTGCACCGAAATAGCCACCCACCCCCGCCACCCCTATGCCGGGGAGCTGGTGTTCACCGCGTTTTCCGGCAGTCATCAGGACGCAATCCGAAAATGTCTGACCCGGCGTCAAGCAGGCTCGCCCTGGGAAGTGGCCTATCTGCCGATCGACCCGAGTGACCTTGGCCGGCGCTACGAAGAACTGGTTCGCATCAACAGTCAGTCCGGCAAGGGTGGCGTGGCATTCGTGCTGGAACAGACGCTGGGAGCCCGCCTGCCGCGCTGGCTGCAGATTGAACTGAGTCAGGTGGTTCAGCAGGAGGCAGAAAAATCTGGCGGAGAAATCAACAGCAGCCAGTTGCATGAGCTGTTTCGCAGCCGCTTCATGGAAGCACCAGAACCGTGGCACCTGCGCAGTTATGACATTCAGCGCAGCGACACCCGCGTGAATGCCTTCGTCAGCCTGGCCAGTGGTGACAACTACACCGGTGAGGGCCATGGAGTGATTGAAGCCCTGATCGCCAGTCTGGAGGCGCAACATCAGTGCGCCATCCGCGTGGAGCATTACGATGAATTCGCCGTTGATGGCGGAACGGATGCCAAGGCCCTGTGTTGTGTGCGCCTGACTGTCAACGGCGTGGCATTCAGCGCCGTGGCTCAGGCTGAGGATACCACCTCTGCGGCCATTCAGGCGGTGCTCAATGCCACCGCCCGCTCACTCGCACGGGTCAGTGACACACCAGAGGCATCCGAAGCGCTTGCCTGACACCGGGCAAGCACTTTCGCCGCAAAAAGCGTTAACCGGTTCACAGTTCTGTCGCATGGCACCCCAGGGGGCTATTTTTTGAGCAAAAGCCGCGGTAGCTTTTTCGTTTAGCCCTTTTCACTGTGTCACAGGTTCAGGCGAACGCATGAGCACGCAGCGACTGACAGAAGCCGGGCTCTGAGATGAGCCTGTCGGATACCGGAAGCATCACAGCACCCCGTCTTGCGGTCGTGGGTACTGCAGTGATTGTGCTGGGCATGGCCGTGTTGATCTGCCTGTTCGTTCAGGCCGACAATCTGCCTGGCGAGCAGGCGCCCCAGGCCCTGCCCGTATCTGCGGATGCCTCCGCTCCTTTTCCGGCCAGTCCTCTCCCTGAGTCAGCCAGCAATACCGATCTGCAGGTCACCAGCCATACCAAAGACCAGCTGAACGGCACTTTTGAAGGCAGCCACGGCAAGCTGGCCTTTGATCTGAGCGTCATCGGCAAAGAGGAAGTGCTGTGGCTGAGGATCAATGAAAAACCCCTGCAGATGCGCATGAATCCCAAAGCAAGATCGATTGAGGTCTTTGCCAACGGTCTGATTCTGTTCCCGCAGGACAAGTACCTGCTGGAGGATGCCGCCCTGGCTGTTGCCCGTTATGCGAAAAGTCGCCCCCGCACCGAGTCGATGGAGTACTTCAGTGCGCTGCAGCTCGGCAGTTTGCTGGTTTACTGGTCACGGGCGCCGGGCAACAAGCCGATTTTCAATTTTCGCTCGCCCTGATCAACCGCTTACAGCTTCCATGGCTGCCTGTTCGCGAGAACGTGCCGCTTTCAGTGCCGGTCGCTGCCCCAATCGTTCCACATAAGCCCGCACATTTGGCGCTTCAATGGGCTGTTTGAAGGCCATACCCCAGAACAGGGTGTGGCCAATGAAAATGTCCGCCAGTGAAAAGCTGTCGCCCAGCAGATAGTCCTGATCGCCCAGCCCCTCGGACAGGCGCTTCAGCGCCCTCTGGAACTCCCAGCCGGCAGAGGGAAAGATTTCGGCACAGCGCTGATCCCTGGGTAGCGCGAACTTGTGCTTGCCAATGGTCCAGACCGGCTGTTCAAGCTCGGTCAGGGCAAACAGACACCACTGCCGGCATACACCACGCCGAAAAGCCCCTTCCGCAGGCATCAGGGCAGCCCCGGGATGACGTTCAACCAGATACTCAGCAATGGCACCCGATTCGGTCAGAATGCCGTCCTCACACTGCAGGGCCGGAATCTTGCCAGCCGGGTTGATCGCCAGAAACTCCGGCGACTGCAGCTCCCCCTTGGCCAGGTCAACCAGGCGGTACTCATAATCCAGTTGCAGTTCTTCCAGTGTCCAGGTGACCCGCAGACTGCGGGTATTGGGGTATCCGTATACGGTCAGACTCATGCCGTTTCCTTCTTGTCTTGTTTCAGTTCATCCACCATAAAAGGGGTTGGTCGCGCCCGCATCTATTTGCTGCCAGAGCAAGGTCAGGATAAAAGAGATCTTTGCCTCAACCTGAGATGTCAGCACAAAAGGATAGGGATCGTCCATGCCGAGGCTGCGGTTCAATCCATTCAGCGCGAGTGTGAGCGCCTTCCAGCGCCGCAGCAGGTCAGGCGCACTGCGTATCAGGAAGGGATCAAGATTCTGCAGATCAGTATCGAGCTCCTTCACGGCAATTCCGTAACTGCCTGCGGTTTCGAGTGTATCCAGCATGTGCAGCACGTGCGCCCAGGTTTCGGCCCAGTCTTCCCAGGGGTGAGACGCAGCGTAATAACTGATGTACTCAGGAGACGAAGCTGCCCGCGCCGGATGCCCCTGCCGGTAATGCGTCTCCAGAGCCTGCCCGTATTCCGCTCGCTCATCACCGAACAACTCGCGGAAAGACTGCAGGCGATCCGGGTAATTGGCCACAAGGACATCCCAGTAGTAATGCCCGACCTCGTGCCGGAAATGGCCCAGCAGGGTTCGATAGGACTCTCCAAGTGCTTCCCGCTGCTCATGCCGGGCGACGACATCGGCTTCTGCCAGGTTGATGGTGATCATGCCGCTCTGATGTCCGGTGAGTACCTTTTCCCGGGTCAGCGGCTCTCTGAAATGGCTTTCTGCGGTGGCATCCACCAGAAACCGGAAACGCAGGGGAACCGTCTGACCACCAATCATGGCCACCAGTGGCAATGCCAGTCTGGCCAACGTAATCAGGCAGCGCCGCTTGGCCTGCTCCATGGTTCGCCAGAGGGGCAGATGACTATCCACATCCAGATCAGGAATCACTTCATTGAGGCGGCACGAGCCACAGAACGCGTGCGGGCTGTTGGCTGGAACCAGCCAGTTGCAGGCATCAAGCCGCGCATGGTTCTGACAAAAGCGATAAGTTTCGCCACGGGCAGACCGCCACAGCCCGTCCCTCGCCGGGAGCAGGGGCTGCAGGGTCAGGCTCCGGGGATCAAACCCCACCGTTTTGCCACAGGAAAGGCAATGGCGATTGTCCAGAAACAGCACGACGTCTGCCGAACAATCACAGGAGTAGACTTCCATAAGGTTCTTGCTCCGTTAAAGAGCCAGGAAGGTCCGCTCTCCGGTTTTTCGGATCTCTTTCTCACCCGCCCATTCCAGCAGCCCGGACTCCAGATCCATCAGCTTGAGTGTGAATTTGTAGTACACATCCTTTTCTCCATCCCCTTTCTTGATGATGCTGGAGAGGTTGCCATACAGCATGTACTCAGCACCGACCTGCTTGCCAAAGGCGATGGCCTTGCCCGGGTCGACCATGCCACTGTCGAGCTGGAACTTCATCTGCTCTTGTACCGCTGCAACG
>JAUIAZ010000338.1 GCA_030427465.1 Gammaproteobacteria bacterium
TCTCGAAGAAATCGTCGGCGAGTTCACCACCGACATGGCATCCAGCAGCCCGGACATTACCCGCACGGCAGAAGGCGAAACCCTGGTTGACGGCTCTATCTCTATCCGGACCCTGAACAAGGCCATGGGCTGGAACTTGCCCACCGACGGCCCCAAAACGTTGAACGGCCTGATTACCGAGGCACTGGAGTCCATCCCGGACCGCAGTGTTTGCCTGCAGCTGCATGGTCACCGCCTGGAGATCAAGCAGGTGAAGGATCATGTTGTCAAAACCGTGCTGATTCGTGACGATTCGTAACGTCACCCCAACACGGCTGTTACCCAGGTAAGCACCCTACCCCTTTTTAGACACCTTTGATCTAAACAGTGAATGCTTACAAGAACACCATATAAGCTACCGCTTGTTTTTTGGACTCCGCAAGACTACTAATGAAGAGGTAGTAGTAGCGAAGAATAATAAGTGGAGACTTTCTGATGATACTTGAACATACAGTCGGGTTGTTTACGCACCCCGATGAGGAATGGACAACCATTCGCCGCAGTCACGAGACGGCACCGAAACTTTATGTCCAGCACATTCTTCTGCTGGCCCTGATTCCGGCAGCAGCAGCCTATTATGGCACCACACAGATCGGGTGGACCATTGGCAGTGAAGCACCAGTGATGCTGACCCAGGCCAGCGCGCTCAGTCTCTGCGTTCTGTTCTATTGCGCCATTCTGTCAGGCGTATTCATTCTCGGAAAATTCATCGACTTCATGGCGGTGACCTATGGCGTAGACAAGGCGGAACATCGGGGCCTCGAACTGGCTTCCTATGCGGCGACGCCGCTGTTCATCGCCGGTGCCGTAGCTATCTACCCGGACATCTGGCTAAACATGTTTGTGGGCATTATTGGCGTAGCCTACTCCGTTTACCTCCTGTATGAAGGTCTTCCCATTCTCATGAACATTCCGAAAGAGCGGGGATTCCTGTTTGCCAGTTCAGTGCTTACTGTTGGCCTCGTCATGCTGGTTGCCCTGCTCGCCACCAGCGTCATCATCTGGAGCATGGGCATCGGTCCGGTTTACACATCCTGAGAGAATCCGTTCATAAAACCAGTAAAAACCGGCTTCCCGCCGGTTTTTTTATGGGTACTTTGCGCACTTCATTGGATTTTTTAAAGCGTTTTGACCTATACTCAATGATAATTATACCTATAAATAGCCGCCAGACTTTGCTTACGGTTGTCGAGTACCTACAAGAGCCTTCAAGGCCCCTTCGCGACCAGAAAAACGATATTGGTTCACTGAACCAGGTGTGGAGTCTGATATGAAAACCGTGAAGGGTGTGACCTTAATCGGAGAAACAAGTACGACGCGTCCGAAAAGAGAGCACAACCACCTTGTGTCCACCGTGAGCAAGCGGTGCACTGATCTCTTGCTGACCTCGTTGTCCAGCATGTTTGACGGTGTCGATGACTCGTTCTTTGAACTCGCCAATCACGCGCACACCAATAATGAACAGAATCGATACTTTGAAGCCATGCGCGAGCTGCGCATCAAGCGCAAGGGCATCGAAAGCCAGTTTGCCCAAGCCATTGAAAACAGTTTTCTCCACCCTCATGCACTGAGCGCTTCAGCTGATCAGGAAAACCGCAAGTCGCAACCCGGTTTCGAAAATCTCAGCCTGGTACAGAATGATGCACTGGAGGAAACCGTTGCGCTTCAGTCCATGGCGTCAAAGGCTCGAGCAACCTTTACCGGTTCACTCCTGCAGCTGCAGACTCGCATGACCACACTCTATGATGGCGCATCGGAAGAGAACCCGGTTAACCCCCTGGATCCAGACCTGATCTGTGCCGCGTTTTCAGAGGCCTGTGCTGACCTGGCCATTGATATCCGTGAGAAGCTCATTGTCTTCAAGCAGTTCGACCGGTATGTGATCGGCAACCTGACCGACGCCCTTGAAGAAGGGAACCGCCTGTTGATTCACGCCGGCATTCTTCCCACGATCAAATTCCAGACCCGGAAGAGTCGCGTACACCCGCGATCAAGCACTGACGACGCCGTAGCGCCAGACTTCGAAGAAGCAGAAGACGCCAATGACGGGGCTCTGTTTCAACAAATACAGACTCTGTTGCATGGCATACGCCGGGCAGACCCCGGTGCCAGCCCCTATTTCGGTGATCGCCTGCAGGCCCGCTCTACCAGCGGCCCAGTACATTACCTGACTTCCACCGAACTGCTGAACCTCTTGTCCAAGATCCCCTCCAGCCAGGGAATTGCCGACGCGCCCAATCAGGCGAACCTGGCAGAGGGGCCCGCAGTCGCCCTGAATCTGCGGGAATCCCTGCAGGGCCTTCTCGATCAGGAAGGCAAGGCCACAGGCAAATCTTCCACGGTTGAACAGGTAGATGAAGACCTTATCAACCTGGTATCGATGCTGTTCGAGTTCATTCTGGATGATTACAATCTTTCAGCCCCTGTGCAGGTGCTGATCAGCCGGCTTCAGATTCCAATACTCAAAGTCGCCATCAAGGACCGCAGCTTCTTCAGCAAACCTGCGCATCCGGCCAGGCGCCTTCTGAACGCCCTGGCCAAAGCCGGGATCGGCTGGAGCGATGCGTCAGAGCGCAAGAAAGATCGCCTGTATGACAAGATTCATCATGCCGTGCGGCGCATTCTGACCGAGTTCAATGGCAGCAATATCGAACTGTTCGGCGAGCTTTATGAGGACTTCTCGAAAAGCATCGAGAAGGAAGAACACAAAGCCCGCATTGTTGAGAAGCGGACACGGGAAGCCGAAGCGGGTCGCATCAAATCACAGAAAGCCCACCGCATAGTGGACGAAATCGTCAGACAGAAGCTGGCTGAGCGGGAAGCTCCCGAAGTCGTCCGCGACCTCCTGCGCAACGGCTGGAACCGGGTCATGTTCCTTGCTTACCTGAGAGAAGACACCGACCACCGCTTCCGGCACAGCGTGCGGGTAGTAGATGAACTGATCTGGTGTCTGACGCCCCATACAGACCCGGAATTACGACAGCGCTGGGTCAAGATCGTTCCGCAACTGCTCAAACAGATCAAGGCGGGTCTGACCGAAGTCTCGATCAGTGGCAGCCGGCTTGATGACCTGATCGGCGAACTGAAGCAGGTACTGACCGATACCTTTAAAGCTGTGGCTTCGGGCCGCGAAATGCCACGCACGGAAGTGGCTGACACAGATGAGACCATCAGGCGCGCACTGCAGCCACCCGCCAAAGCCAAGACGGCGGTGGAGCTCCAGAGCGAGTTGGAAAGCTCGGTACTGGCCGAATTCCTTGCCCGGATACAAGAACTGGATGACGGGTGCTGGGTCGAATTCAGCCTAGTCAACGGAAGCCGATTCCGCTGCAAGCTATCTGGTCGCATCGAAGAAGGCGACCGCTACATTTTTGTAAACCGGCTGGGGCTGAAAGTGGTCGAGAAGAGCGCAGAAGAGCTGGCTCACGAGTTGCGCAAGGGGCGCTTGCATATTCTGGAAGAGGGGCTATTGGTTGACCGCGCCATGAACTCCGTCGTGAGCAACCTCCGGAAAATGTCCGGCAAGGTAGCCTGATTGCACTCATGCAGTTAACGCTGGAACGCTTCGCTGCACTGAGTGCTTCCCTCTCGTTTCACCTGGTGCTGTTCGCCCTGATCGCACAATTTTCCACTCCGACCAGCCTGCCCGGCTCATCCGTAACCATTGCGCTTAACCGGATTACATCACCCACCACACCCGACAGCGCCTTTGCTGCTCCCCCTGCGTCACAAACCTCACCGGCATCCGCCATCCAGGAAAGCTCTGCCGCTTCGGAGCCGCAAGCTGCAGTAACAACCCAGTCACAGCCACGACCCGCTGACGGAGCCGCTCCCGCACCACAGTCGCGAGAGCCTGTGGCTGCACCGATGACCCCCTCACCGGCATCGGCAGTGCGCCAGCCTGGCAACCCTTTGAGCCCGCCTCCCGCCCTCAGCGGCCTGT
>JAUIAZ010000339.1 GCA_030427465.1 Gammaproteobacteria bacterium
GGTCGTAATCAGCCTGGTAGCAGTGCACCAGATCCGGCGCCTACTGGTACCCCTGGCGCAGCTGAAGCGCGGGGCGGATGAGGTCAGTCGCCAACAATTCACTCCGATTGCAATAGAAAGTCAGGATGAGTTAGAGGATGTCGGTCACGCTTTCAACAATATGACCAGACGCATCAGCCGACAGTTTCAGCTGCTGGACAGCCTCGCTGAGCTGGACCGGCAGATATTGAGCGCCGAAAACATGACCGATATTGCCAGCCTGGCCTGGACACGGCTTCACAGCGCCATTCAGGGGGACTCTCTGTTGATTGCGTTCCTTGAAAACCCTTACCACCCGACCCTCCATATTTTCCAGGGTTCAGTGCATCAGGCTGGCCCGGATCATTCAGCTGTCGAGCTTGGTGAGGACAGGGTGACAAAAATCCAGAACTGGCTACATCTCTCACCACTGACCAAGAGCCAGGCACCCGCCGGGCTTGGAAATTTTGTCGACACACTGGGAGAAAGCCCACACTTCACGGCTGTCTCTTTTCTTCTGGATAGCAGGTGGTGTGGATTCGTGGCCGTCGGTCACGAGCAGGAGATACTCAACAGTGAAGATAGTCGCGCGTTGCTGCAAGGTTTGGCCGAACGCTTGGCTGTTTCTCTTTCTGTTCAGCTAAAAAGTCAGACACTGTACCAGCAAGCCAACTTCGACAAGCTCACCGGGCTGCCCAATGAGTTCTTTCTCAGGCAGCAACTCAGCCAACTGATAAAAAGCCGGGAGAGTACCAGGAGCGGCGACACCAATTTGGCCGTACTGTATCTGGACCTTGATAACTTCCAGCAAGTGAACGACTCCCTCGGCCACCCCGTGGGCGACAAACTGCTGATTGAAGTTGGTCTGCGGCTGAAAAGCAGTCTGGATAGCAGCGTCACCATCGCTCGTCAGGGTGGCGACGAATTTATCATTGCGATACCTGAAGTCCGAGATCAAGCGCAGCTGGAAGAGACCATAAACCGAATTTTGGGCTTATTCCAGGAGCCAGTGCGGGTAGAGCCACACCATATCTACGTGGGCGCTAGCCTGGGAGTCGCCAGGTACCCGCAGGACGCGCAGGACCTGGACCACCTGTTTATGAATGCAGATACCGCCCTTTACGTCGCTAAAAAGCGTGGCAAAGTCAGCTACTGTCTATACGATTCCAGTTTTAACCAACTCGCACTGGAGCGGATGCAACTGGAGAATGCTCTGTGGAAATCCATTGAACACAATGAGCTGATGTTCCACTTCCAGCCTCTGGTAAATACACATTCAGGTCTGATCGGGTTTGAAGCCCTGATCCGCTGGCTGCACCCGGAACGTGGTATGCTTTCGCCTGTATTGTTCACACCGATCATTGAAGACACAGGGTTTATCATAGAACTAAACCGCTGGATGTTCCGAAACCTGTTCGCCCAGTTCAGTCATTGGTTGCGACAGGACCAACTGCCACTGGACAAACTCGCCATAAACATTTCACCAGTTCAACTGCTGCTGCCGGATTTTATTCCCGAGTTTAGCGGCGCTCTGGAGGCTTTTCGCATACCCGCAGAAATGATTGAACTGGAAATTACGGAAAGCGTGCTTCTGGACAACATTTATCAGGCAGAGGAACAACTGGTAGCGTTGCGGGAGCTTGGCGTCTCTCTGGCTCTGGACGACTTCGGTACGGGCTACTCCTCACTAAGCTACCTGCAGAAGTTGCCGTTCGACCGGGTGAAGATTGACCGCAGTTTCGTTTCCTCAATCAAGGAGAAGCTACCTCCTCCGCCTCTTGTACTGACAATCCTGAGTATGGCTGCCGGGATGGGGCTAAAATGCACGGCCGAGGGAATTGAGGAAAAGCACCAGTTTCGCTTGCTGCGGGCATTGGGGTGCGAGGTCCTTCAGGGTTACTACATTTCCCGCCCGCTACCAGCAGATCAGTGTGCGCAGTTTATCCGCCAGTACGAACTTCCTCCAGAAGATGTCCGCGTGCGCCCCTGACTCAAACCATCCGCTTGAGCACTTCCCGAATCAGCGCTTCCCGGGTCATGTCATCGCGATACACCAGTTTGACCGCCTTTTGTGCTTCAGCCGGTTTATAACCCAAGGCCAGTAGAGCTTCTTCCGCTTCCTGACGGGGGTCGGTGGTCTCTGATGGCATGCTGATCTGGCCCTGCCCCGATTCTCCGGTGGATACGGCCGTCAGTTTGTCCCGCAAATCCAGGCACAGGCGCTCTGCGGTTTTTTTGCCGATACCGGGAATCTTGGTAAGCCGCGTGATGCTGTTGTCCTGAAGACAGGTTGCCAGTTCCGCAGCCGACATGTGTGAGAGGATGGCTAAAGCCACTTTTGGGCCGACCCCGTTGACCTTGATAAGAAGCCGGAACAGATCGCGCTCACTTTTGGCGAGAAAGCCAAACAGCAGTTGAGCGTCTTCGCGCACCACAAAGTGCGTGAACAGGTCGACTGGCTGCCCGGCCGGGGGTAAATCCTGCCAGGCGGATAACGGTACTTCCAGCTCATACCCCACACCCTGTACGTCCACGACAAGAACCGGGGGCTGGTTTTCAATCAGCTTCCCTCGAATACGCCCTATCAAAGATGTTTACTCCTGAATTTGTTGTTACGCGTTTGCCAGCGGACCATGTCCGGTATCAGACGACCCTGCCCCGCCGGGAGGATCGGGCACCACTCACCTGTTCAAGGACCTGTGCTGAGTTCAGGTGACACAGGGCAACCGCGAGGGCATCCGCCGCATCGGCCTGAGGGCGGGACGGCAGCTGAAGCAGCGCCATCACCATATGTTGAACCTGGGTTTTATCGGCGGAACCCTTGCCGACCACCGCCTGCTTCACGCGTCTGGCCGCGTACTCTGCCACCGGCAGACCGGCATGGGCCAGACCCAACATGGCCGCACCGCGCGCCTGCCCGAGCTTCAGGGCACTGTCCGCATTACGGGCCATGAATACCTGTTCAATCGCAGAATGCGTCGGCTGGTACATGTCGATGATCTGGGAAACGGCCTGAAAGATACAGAGCAGCCGGGCATCCAGGGTGTCACCGGTGACCCGGATACAGCCACTGGCTACATAGCGGGCTTTGCCACTGGCCCAGTCGACCAGGCCATAGCCGGTGACGCGGGAGCCCGGATCAATACCCAGGACGCGGAAAGCGCTCATGCGCCCTGATCGTTCAGGGCGTCCTCGGAAAATTCGGCATTGCTGTAAACGTTCTGCACATCATCCAGATCTTCCAGCATGTCAATCATCTTCAGCACCGTGGTGGCGGCCTCTCCTTCCAGAGACACCGTGGTCGTTGGCACCATGGTTACTTCTGCGTTGGCCGCTGTCAATCCAGCTGCTGCCAGCGCAGCCACGACATCGGCATAGACTTCCGGCGGACATTGCAGCTCCAGGGAACCGTCGTCCTGGGCCTGAAGATCTTCAGCCCCTGCCTCGAGCCCGGCTTCGAGCACCGCTTCTTCATCGGTGCCCGGCTCGAAGTTGAAGACCCCTTTCTTCTCGAAAAGATAGGCCACCGAGCCGTCTGTACCCAGGTTGCCGCCAGCCTTGGTAAAGGCGTGACGCACATCGGCCACCGTGCGATTGCGGTTATCGGTCATGGCCTCAACATAGACGGCCACGCCACCTGGCGCGTAGCCTTCGTAGGTCAGCTCTTCATAGTTGCTGTCGTCACCACCGCCCACGCCACGCTGAATGGCTTTTTCAATGGTGTCTTTTTTCATGTTGATGGCAAAGGCTTTGTCCATGGCAACCCGTAGACGCGGATTGTCATCGGCACCACCGGCCCTTGCAGCGACGGTGATTTCCCGAATCACCTTGGTGAACATCTTGCCGCGCTTGGCGTCCTGTGCCGCCTTGCGATGCTTGATGTTTGCCCATTTACTGTGGCCCGCCATGCTTACTCCGCCGGTTTTTCCTTGGTGCGCAGGCGAAT
>JAUIAZ010000031.1 GCA_030427465.1 Gammaproteobacteria bacterium
GAAAGCTTATGTCCTGTTTGCCCACTGCTTTACCTGTGGTCAGAAAAGTGTGGCGGCGACCCGCATTTCCAGGCACCTGGTGGATCTGGGGTTTGCCGTTTTGCGCTTTGATTTTACCGGTCTGGGTGGGAGTGACGGGGACTTCGCCAATACCAATTTTTCTTCCAACCTGGATGATCTGGTGGCCGCTGCCGATTTTTTGAGAGAGACCCATCAGGCCCCGTCCATTCTGGTCGGACACAGTCTCGGAGGTCGGGCCATATTGTCTGCCGCCCCCCGAATTCCTGAGAGTCGCGCGCTGGTGACCATCGGAGCCCCGGCGGATGCCGAACATGTTATCCGGCAGTTCGTAGCAAATACGGGAGCCATTGAACACGAGGGTGAGGCCAGGGTCAGTCTGGCCGGTCGTGAGTTCACCATTCAACGCCAGTTTCTGGAGGATGTGAAAGCCGCAGGCAGCGATGTCGAAAATCTGCGCAAGGCGCTTCTGGTCATGCACTCACCGCGGGATGAAGTGGTGGGCATCGACCAGGCCGAAAAGATTTATCGGCGGGCCAAGCACCCCAAGAGCTTTGTCAGTTTGGACCGTGCGGACCACCTGCTGGCCAACCGCGCCGACGCCGAGTATGTGGCATCGGTTATCGCCGGCTGGTCAGCGCGTTACGTGCCAGAGACCGGTGTCAGTCCGGAGCGGCCGGAACTGGATAAAGGAGACGTGCTGGTGACAGAACAGAACCACCGCTTCACCCGGGAAGTGTTCACTGACCGCCACCAGTGGCTGGCGGATGAACCCAAAGGTGTGGGTGACGATCTGGGGCCGGATCCCTACGAACACTTGCTGGCAGCACTGGGCACCTGTACCTCAATGACGATACGCATGTACGCCGAGCGCAAACAGTGGCCAGTGGAGGATATCCGCGTGCGCCTGAGGCACCGCCGCGAGCACAGTCAGGACTGCAAAGACCCGGACGGCAAGCCCTGCCGGATCGAAGTACTGGAGAGAGAGCTTGAATTCAAGGGTGATCTGAGTCAGGAACAGGTAAACTCTCTGCTTGCTATTGCAGACAAGTGCCCGGTACACCGCACGCTGGAAAGTGACCTGGAAATACGGACCCGTCTGAACGAAGACTCGACTAAACTCTGACTACCATCACTAGGGAAAATGTGGCATGCGCCCTCTGCTTAAAATTCTGGTCATCGAAGATGACGCCATCCTGCTCGAACAGATTACCGAGAACATCAACCGCATTATCGTGAACTTCGAACGCGCTGATGTTGAAATCACGGTAATGGAGGCGGCTACCGTATCCTCCGCCCTGGAAATGGTCCGCGCTGATGGTGATATCCAGGCCATTGTTTTCAGCTGGGATGTCAGCGCCCAGTGGAAAGAACTGCAGCCGGGGAAGAAGGGCAAAGTGGATAACAACGCGGCCGTACTGGATACGATCAAAGATATCCGGCCCGAGTTGCCCATCTATGTGCTGGGTGATGCCGAACGGGGACTCGACATTGTCAACGATACGCGGGCCATGGAGTCTTTCTTCTATCGCAATGACATCATTACCGACCCGGAGTCGATACTCGGCTATATCATCAACGACTTCGATGACCGCAATGACACCCCCTTCTGGACGGCTTATCGAAAGTATGTAGTGGAGGCCAATGATTCCTGGCACACCCCGGGTCACAGTGGTGGGGCCAGCTTCCGGAACTCGCCTTACATCAATGACTTTTATCAGTTTTTCGGTCGCAATGTGTTCGTCAGTGATCTGTCGGTTTCTGTGGATTCGCTGGGCTCCCTCTCAGACAGTACACACGCGATCAAGCGCGCTCAGGAAGCGGTTGCCTACACCTTTGAAGTCCATAAAACCTTCTTTGTCACCAATGGTTCAAGCACTTCCAACAAGATAGTTTTGCAGACCCTGCTGCGACGTGGTGACAAGGTGATTGTGGACCGCAACTGTCACAAGTCTGTCCATTACGGGATAGTCCAGTCTGCGGCTTTGCCGGTTTATCTGACCAGTGAACTGAACCCCCAGTACGGCATTTTCGCGCCACCTTCGCTGGAAAACATCACCCGGGCGATCGAAGAGAATCCGGACGCCAGACTGCTCGTACTTACCGGTTGTACCTATGACGGTCTGCTGATCGACCTTAAGCAGGTGGTCGACAAGGCGCATGAAAAGGGCATCAAGGTCTTTATTGACGAAGCCTGGTTTGCCTACGCGTCTTTCCATCCGCTTTTCAGGCCTTATTCTGCAATAGCGGCAGGCGCGGATTACATTACCCATTCTGCACACAAAGTAGTTTCAGCTTTCTCCCAGGCATCCTACATCCACATCAACGATCCTGACTTCAATGCCGATTTCTTCAAGGAAATCTATAACATTTACGTGAGTACCTCGCCCAAATACCAGCTGATTGCGTCGCTGGATGTCTGTCGCAAACAGCTGGAAATGGAGGGCTACAAGATACTCGATGGTTTGCTCAAGAACGTGGCCGACCTGAAACAGCAGGTCAGTCGCTTCAACCGTATCCGCATCCTGGGGCCAGAAGATTTCTCGGGCATGTTTGAGCACTTCAAGGCTGACAATATGGGCCACGACCCCCTGAAAATACTCATTGATGTCTCGGCGCTGGAATACTCGAACCATGAAATCCACCGGTATCTGATGGATGAGGTAGGTCTTGAGATCGAGAAGTTTACCCACTCAACGCTGCTGGTATTGCTGACCCTGGGCGGACAGCGGTCCAAGATTGTTCGCTTATATAACGCCCTGAAGAAGCTGGACGAAGGCAAAGCCAGCCTGGTGCGAACCCGTCAGAAAAACAAGTTGCCGCAGAATATGCCGCCGATAGAGCTGGCCTGCCTGCCGGCTGAAGCATTTTTCGGGGAGCGGGAGGCCATTCCCTGGCAGGAGGCCGAAGGGCGTATTGCAACCGGACTGGTCACTCCCTATCCACCGGGCATTCCCCTGTTGGTGCCGGGCCAGTATATCCGGGGTGAGCACATCGCCTATCTCAAGGCCCTGTCGTCCCAGAAACTGACAATACAGGGCAGTTTTGATGGCGATATCTATGTGTTGGTGGAAGAAGAAGCGAAACCGGCCTGAGGGTTCACTTGTTTCCCTGTTCACGACGGGTGTTCAGAGCCTCAGAAAGATACTCATTGAAGGCTCTGACGCCATCCTCCAGCAAAGGTGCATATAAGGTGTCGTCAAAGCCTCCGCTCGTCTCCAGTGTCCGTCGCCCCTCGTGTAGCATCTGGCAGGCGGCTTCATCCTCAGCGGCCGTCTCGAAGTAGGCTTCTTCAAACAGCTCGAAATACTCCGGATGCGTTTCATGGGCGCTCTGGTCAAAAAAGATCTCCACACTGTTCCGGCAGCGGTTGGGGGTGATGGGCCAGACCGTGCTGATAACCCGGATATAGGGGTAAGACTCGATCATCAGGTTGGGATAGAACAGGGTCCACAGGGTGGCATAACGTGGGAGTTCACCGCCGCTCAGCTTCATCAGGGCAGCGGCCAGCCGGTCATAAATTTCCCGGGAACCTGCATCCGGCTTCAGTTTGCGCGAAAAGCCGACTTTCTGTATCGAGCAGGTCGGGTGTAGTTCCCACTCCAGCGCATTGGGGTCGATAAACCGCGTCAGGCCCGGGTGCATGGGCGTGACGTGATAGTTTTCGAGATAGATTTCGAGGAAGTGGCGCCAATGAAAGGCATAGTCTGTATGGCTGCTGCTGTGATAGCGCATTCCGGTAAAACTCAGTCTCCCATCGCAATCAACACTTTCCAGGTCGAACTCAGGCGGCTCTCGATCGAACCTGAGGCCATGCCAGTCAGTGGTCTCTGCAGCCTCCAGTGACCGGTCCGGACAGCTGTCAAACTGCGGGGCTTTCAGGAGTGTGCCGTCGAGAGCGTAACTCCAGCGGTGCAGGGGGCAAATCAGTTTTTTGCCATTGGCTGGCTCGGTCAGTATGCGGGCCTGCCTGTGCCGGCAGATATTGCTGACACGCCGATAGGTTCCGGCATCGTTCACCAGCAACTGCGCATAGTCCCTGGCATCCAGCGGGAAGCAGTCGCCCGGAGCCGGCGCTGAGAGCTGATGGGCCAGGTAACCCAGATTCCGGCAAAGCGCCTGCTCCCTGAGAAATACTTCCGGATCATGGTAAGGGGGGAAAGGCATATCGGAACCTCGTTGCTCTTGCTAGCGCCCGCGGCAAGTCTTCTCCGGCAGGCATGGCCTGATGCTATTCTGGAGCAAGCCCAGAATGCGCACAAGTGTGTCGTGAGCGGGCCGAAGCGCGTGAACTGGTCACGAACCTTTAACAATCTCTCAGTACCTTGGTCTTGTCGTTCGTGGCAGCGGAGTAGTCTAGTGCCGAAATGGTGGTGGTATCTGAATCAATACGTGGACCGGCTGGTACCCAAGACCTGGTATCGTCGTCGCTGGCCTTTGTGGCAGGCCGCGATCGCTCACTATATGCAGGAGCGAGAATTCCGGGAGCGTCTGGCGTACTACTGCCAGACCATGCAGTCCTTTCCTGTTGGGCCTGACTCTGAAGGCTTCTTCAGTCTTTCTCCGTCCAGGCAATCGGCCTACTTTTTCGATTGGCGGCGCATTGCCCGCTACTTCCCGGAAACCGGCCGCTACCATGTTCAGTTCGGTGATGTGAACTGGGAGCCGCTGAAACCGACCCTTGTCAAAAGTCGCCCGGTCGGCGGGGCACCCTCGCGGGCGGTGCTGCTCAAGCTGAACAGCCGCCGCCATTTCAGCTTTCCGTCCGACCCCTGGCCAGCTGACTCCAAGAGTGACACGCTCGTGTGGCGTGGCAGGGTCAAGAGTGGCTCCATCCGGGAAAAGGTCATGCGTCAGTGGTTTGATGAGCCTGGTATGGACCTTGGACAGACTGGGCGGCTTGACAGCCAGTTGCCTGTAGTCTGGCAAAGGGGCTGGCTGACGGTTGAACAGCAACTGCGCCATCGTTTCGTGCTTTCCGTTCAGGGCAATGATGTGGCCACCAACCTGAAATGGATTCTGGCCTCTCGTTCGGTAGCCGTTATGAGTGAGCCCAGCGTGGAGACCTGGCTGATGGAAGGAAGGCTGGTTGCCGACAAGCACTACATCCGGGTCGGGGCTGACTATGAGGATCTGGCCGAGCGCCTCAGATTCTGGCGTGGCAGACCGGAGGCCTTGAACGACATGGTCAGGTCAGCGAATGAGTGGATGTCCCAGTTCAGCAACCCTCATCGTGAGACCTGTTTGCAGATGGCGGTAATGGCCCGGTATCTGTTTCTGAGTGGTCAGGCGGCCGAACCGGCAGCTCCTGGCCGGGATAGCCTTAAGGTGAAAGTGCAACCCAAGCTTCCGGCCATTTCCTGACACTCTGTTGCCTTTACCAGGGGCGGAGCTCTTCGCCAGCCAGTCAGCAGTAGACTTTGCTATTCTTGGATGACACGTAAAGTATTCAGCGGATGCACGAGGTGTTGACATGAGGAAGCCAACTGACTGTCTTCCCATTCTGTCAATAATATTAGCGGCAATGGTTTTCCTGCAGAGTGGCCTGGTGTATGCCAAGGAAGAGCTCACTCTGGCCGCTACCGAAGTACCACCCTACATTGGTGAGCATCTGACCGGACAGGGCTACGTCTACGAACTGGTTGATGAGGTCTTTCGGCAAGTGGGTTACCGGCCAAGTTTTCACCTCTTTCCACTGGCAAAGGCTGCCCATCTGGCAAAGGAAGGTCAGGTTGACGCCTACCTGCCTGCCCATCTCGGCATGGTATCGTCCGAGTCTCTGGCATATTCAGCACCTTTTCCCGGTGATCGCATCGGCCTCCTCAAGAAAAAGAGTCTGAGAGTCGAGCCTTCTGTTCTGGCTATCGAGAAGCCGTCTGGCTTACTGAAGAGCTTGCAGAAGTATCGCTTCGGTGTTGTCAGCGGCATGCTGGTGTCAGAAGAATTCGATGGAGCAAACTATCTGGAAAAACAAAGCGTTGGCGATAATCTGGAGAGCCTGGATCTGCTGGATCAAGGGCAGATCCATTTTGCGGTTATCGACAAATACTCGGCGGCCGATCTCATGACGAATCACCGTCCGCACCTGATTGGCCAACTGGAGTTCCTGCCTTTATTGCTGGCGGAGAAACCTTTTCATGTTGCCTTCTCCACCAGGCGCGGGGATCATCGCCAGGTACTTGAGGACTTTAACAGAGGGTTGAGTGTTCTGGAGCACAACGGTCGTTTGCGCGAAATCATGGAAGGGCATGGCTTTTTTCTTCCCAGAAAACAGACCAAGGGCAAGCGAAAACTGGTTATCGGTGTTGCGGCAACCGATGAAACCGCTGTGATGAAAAAACTGTCAGGAAAGTTCGAAAAGCTGAACCCGGATATAGAGCTGGAATGGAGGGTGTTGGACGAGAATACACTCAGGACACGGCTGCTTTCAGATCTGGCAATCTCTGATGGGCAGTTTGACGTCATGATGATCGGTGCCTATGAGGCCGCCATCTGGTCGAGGAATCGCTGGATTCTGCCATTAGGGAATCTGGATGCGGCGTATAACCTGTCTGATATCGTGGCACCAGTAAAGGAGTCGCTAAGCTACGACGGTCAACTCTATGCTCTGCCTTTTTACGCGGAAAGCACCATGACCTTCTATCGTGCCGACCTGTTTGAGGAAGCCGGGCTGGCCATGCCGGAAAAACCGGGCTATCTCGACCTCTACCGCCTGGCCAAGGCGCTGCACGATCCTGACAAGGGCGTTTATGGGATTGGTCTGCGTGGCAAGCCGGGGTGGGGCCAGAACATGGCTTTCCTGACCACCATGGTGAACAGTTACGGTGGTCGCTGGTTCAACCTGGACTGGGAGCCACAGATTAACAGCCCGGAATGGCGGGAGGCCCTGAGTCTGTATAGGGAGTTATTGACTCGCTATGGGCCTCCAGAACCGTGGGAGAAAGGCTGGCAGGAAAACCTCGCTCTGTTTGAGAGTGGACAGTTGGGCATTGTCGTCGATGCGACTTCTTTTGCCGGTCGAATTTACAACAGCAGTTTGTCTCAGGTGTCTGATCGTACCGGTTATGCTTCTGCGCCATCCGACCGGTTTCCGGCGGGTTCACGCTGGCTCTGGTCATGGGGCCTGGCAATTCCGGCATCCTCCCGGTCGCCGGAGGATGCCCTTCGTTTTATTGCCTGGGCGACCTCGGAGGCCTATATTCGTCAGGTTGCTGAAGCGGAAGGTTGGATCGCCGTTCCGCCGGGATCAAGGTATTCGACTTATGGCGCTGAGTACCGGGAAGTGGCCGGGTTTGCAGAGTTCGTCATCGGTGAAATCGAACAGTCCAGCACTATCCGTTTTTCCGAAAAACCGGTTCCCTATCATGGGCCACAGTTCGTCTCTATTCCGGAGTTTCCCGCCATTGGAAATCAGGTCGGTGAGATTCTGGGGCGCTACCTAAGGGGCGACCTGAGTCTCAATCAGGCCCTTGAAGATGCGCAAAACCAGACCCGCCTCATCATGAAAAGGTCGGGTTACTGATGACCCTTCCATGGCCCTCTCTGCTCTTGCTCTTGTCTAATGATGTGGCGCCAGGTAAGCGCTGACATCCACAGACAGAATACGCCTGAAGGTCAGGTAAACATAGACGAACATACCCACCGTCATTCCGATCAGTGAGTATTCAATCGCTGGCAGCAAACTGCTGGCAATCGTGATCGATACGCAGACCAGAGTATTGATGAGAATGGCACTGCGCCAGGGTGGGAAAGCGTACCAGTAGGGTATCTGCTTGCCGAGATAGAAGAAGCAAAGCCCGGTAACGGCCAATAAGCCGAAAGTCGGGCGGTCCAGGTCGCCGAGTATGGCATGCCGGATCATGTTTGCCAGAATCAGTAGCCCCATGCAGAGTAGCAGGTGGGTGAAGATCAGCGCATTGCCTGTGACCAGGCGTCTGGCTCTTTCCAGCGTCGGAAAACTGTCAAAGTAGATCCACCAGATGGCGCCAATCAGCAGAAAACCGGTGGAGGCTGAAATAACATCAACTCCGCTCCATCCGTCATGATCCAGTGAGCCCACCATGGCAATGACGGATTCTCCGAGAATAATAATCGCCAGAAGCCCGATGCGCTCTACCAGGTGAGCCAGATCCACCGGATAGGATTTGAGCTTCCCTCTCAGGGAGATCTGCCAGATGACATCTGCTGCAATGCCGAGATAGAACACGAGGTATTTCAGGGGGCCGTCAAGGAATACCGCACTCATGCTGATCAGCGCACCGCTCAGTGTTGCGTGACTGATGTTGCGGGCAAAGTCAGTCCGCTTGCCGGAGCGTCGGTAAACCTGCCAGTACAGCAAGGCCAGAATGGTACGCACCGATCCATACAGCAGAACGAAGGGGGTGAACCCAGAGGCGTGGGTGTCCTCTACAAACAGGGATAGCGTAACCATCAGTGCCATGATAGCCAGGCTGGCAAGCCGATTGCTCCGGCTATCCTGATCAAAGCGGTTGGCATAAAGGGTGTGAGTCATCCAAACCCACCACACCGGAATGAACACCAGTGGGAAACGAATCAGCTGCTCAATCCCGATGTGACCATCGTGGGTGTGTGCCAGATCGTGCGTGACAACACCGATCACGGCCACAAAAACCAGATCGAAGAAAAGTTCGAGCCAGGTCGCATGTCGGCCTTTGCTCCGGTAAAGGGTCTGCATGTCGCTCAGTCCTGCGAGTTTATTTCAGAAAGGTGAATTCAGCCTCTTCAGCCGGCTTACAGATATTGGCTCAGGTGCTCGGCAAAGCGGCTGAAATCGGCTTGCGTGTCTGCGTTTTTCATGACGTCGTAACAGGCGAATGTGGGTAAGGCCTGCATGCCGAAAAAGCGGAAGTTCATGTGCATGGGGAAGAACAGGTCATCGACGGATTTGCCCTGGAAAAGGTATTCGTCCGGGTCATTGAAAGATTCTTCCGGTGCATTGAAGGTCAGGGATATCAGGTATTTCTTGCCATTCAGGGTGCCGCCCGCACCATAGTTTTTCTTGGGGGCATCCTGGTGACGGCCATCGCCCTGACACAGGGCACCACTCATACCGGCGGTATATACTTCGTCCATATATTTTTTGAAAGTCCAGGGCACGCCCATCCAGTTAACCGGTGTCTGAAGCAGCACCACATCCGCCCACTGGTGGTTATGCAGTTCGGATTCTACGTCCCAGCCGTCATCGATTCTGACTGTACGGGTTTCGTGCCCTCTGGCTTGCAGAATTTCCTCAGCCCTCTGGACGAGGGCGGCATTCAGCTGGCCTTCAGAAAATGGGTATTGGTGGTGCGCATTAATAATCAGTACCTTGCTCATGTCTTCTCCTGTCATCAGTTCTGGTCAACAATTGAACATAGGTGTATTATCGTGGTCAGGTTTAATTAATCAATTAGTTTACTTTTGGTAACCACTCATTATGGGCATAGCTGAGAAAAAAAGTTTCGTGGAAACGGATGCTTACGGGCGAAAGAAAGTGATTAACGTATGTCTGGAGCCCTGTTCGATTGAAAAGGGTATGCGGTTGATTGGCGGAAAATGGACAGGCTCTATCATCTACCATCTCAAGGATGGACCGGTCCGGTTCAATGACCTGGCGCGCATGCTGGGAGGGGCAAGCAAAAAGATGATTGATCAGCGTCTTAAGGAATTGGAGTCACGTGACATGGTAACCCGGACGGTAATTAACGATCGCCCGATTGCGGTTACCTATGAGCTGACAGACTTCGGGCAGTCGGCCCTGGATATTCTCGAACTGTTAAAAGGTTGGTCTGAGAAGAATAAAGTCTAAGCTGGGCAGCAGACGCACCCCATTTAGTCCGCGTCAAGCCTTAACATCTCACGGATCGACTGCTCGATCTGCCCGCCACAGTATAATTTTCCGTAGCGCGCTTCCTGGCTGGCAACGAGGCTGGCAAGGGAAGGCTCGGTTCCAATTCGCTGACACAGGGCATGGGTTTTCGGGGCGCTGTCCAGAACATCGCTTTCCAATTCCGGTAGACAGCGAATCAGGTTGCCCAAAAGGGCGTAAATGCCGATGTCGGCAAAGTTGGGGGTTTCCTTGCCGAAGAAACCGCGCAAAAGGGATTCTTCCAGTATGCCCAGCCAATTCGGAAGCCGCTGCGAACGGAACTCCGGCCAAGTTTCCCGTGACCACATCATTGAGCCATTGTAACGGCAGATTTCCATAAGAATATCATTGCAGTCCATGAGTGTTTTCATGGCGGTGGCGATATCGGAAGGGGACTGCGGCATCAGATCAAGTTCGGGGGCCACATACAGGACAATCGCCGGCATCTGGCTCAGGCTCAGCCCGGTTTGCCTGTCGCGCAGTGTAGGTGGCCCCATGAAGGGAACCGCCTGCTCAGCGGGGGGCAGCCCGCGCAGCCTTTCAACCTCTTGGTAATCTGTAATTTCGATCAGGGGAATGTTGCGGTAGGCGAAGAGATAGCTGACGAAACAGCCCCTGAAAGGTAAGGGCCAGTAAAGGAGTTCATATCTGGCTTCTGGCTTCATACAGCTATCCTCGGTTGGGGGGGCGGGCTCCGCTCCCGGGACGCTCGCTATCGCCGGTTACGGCGATACTCCCAGGGTGGCTCCGGCTCTGGCTGGTGCCACAGCCCCAGTTTCTGGCTGCGGGCTTTTTCCTGCAGGCCATAGAGCCGGTTGTCCCTGACATGACGGTCATAGACCCAGGCATAGCCATTGGCGACCATCTCCGCGTTGGCGGCAACCCCGTTGCAATGCACCCAGCCGACGGTTCTGCCATAGCGATCAATGTCCTGGGTTTCCAGCACGGCCTCTTTGCCTAGACACAGTTCTTTGAGAGCCTCTTTGGCCCGCTGGCCATAATCCTGCCCCCTCTCTGGTGCATCTATCTCCCCGAGGCGGACTTTGGTTTGGGCACCGTTGGCATCACGCAATGTCAGTGTGTCACCATCAGCGATACGGATAACCGTCAGTTTGTTGCCCGGGTTGGCAAAAAAGCATCCGGTAATCAGACTCACAATCAAGGCTAAAACGTACAAGCGAAACATGTCAGTAAGATTAAGCCCCGGACTCAAGATGAAACGATAGTATCTATCAGGTCGCCTGTGCTTGTCAGCCCTATTGCTTTTTCGTACTCGTGATGGAACCAGGTCAGCGCTGACTCGAAGCGTCCGAAATGAATCTGGCTGACTGCGCCACTTTCCATGTTCGCCTGTATAGTCTCACCCAGGACCCAGTCCTCGCTGAGAATCTTGTTGACCAGGTTGTGATTGGTCTCGTGCATGGTGAGTTCCTGCTCAGACCAGTCTTCGCCACCCGCTTTCGGTGCTTCGACCAGCAGTACTTCCTCTATACGGGTTTCGCCCGGATTCAGCGGTGTCATCTTGATCATCGAGATGTTGTCCGGCTGTGCGAGGAATAGCATGGCAGGTGCAATGCTGTAGATGATATTGGCCATTTGCCGAAGGTCCCACTCAGACTCTGCCAGCTTATGGGCTTCCAGCAGGGGCTTTTTCGGCAGCACCATGCGCATGTTCAGACCACCCCAGGTTTCCCAGGTACTTAGATTCCCGAGAAAGAAGGGGGCCAGGGTATTTCGGTGGGCCACATTAAAGTGGTAGGCCTCGATGCCGCCTTCAGTCAGGATCTTCCAGTTCGCCTTCACGATGTAGCTGCGACGCTTGTATATGCGCAGCCTGGCCAGGTTCAGATACTCGAAACCCTTGATCATTTCCTCTGCCAAGATGTCTTCCGGTACCTGTTGTTCAAGGTTCAGATGAACAAAAACCACTCCCTCGACCACACGGCTATGAAACTCGATCAGACCCAGTTGTTTCTTGTCCATGTCGCTGAAGCCGCGTTCAAAGTCCGGCGCACCGACGAGTGCCCCCTCGCTGTCGTAGGTCCAGGCATGGTAGGGGCAGCTGAAGCGTTTACGGCAACCACTTTCTCCGGTTGCGACCAGGCGGGCATTCCGGTGACGGCAGGCATTGGCAAAAACCCGTACCTGATCATCCTGGCCGCGAACCATGAGCAGGGACAGGCCGTTGACTGTTTCGATACTGCGATAATCACCGATATTGGGCACTTCAATCGCAAGACCGATAGCAAGCGGGCTACCTAAAAAAAGCGTTTCTTTTTCCCGCTGGAACCAGTTTTCTGACACATAACGTTCAATCTGATGGGTCTGTGTGGTTTCGTGATACTGGGTTTCACCTTTCTCTTTCAGTGCCAAGGCTTCCCGGATCAGTCTGAGTTCGGTTTCTCGGTTCATGTGGTGCTCCTGCCCTGTGTGGTCTGTGCGAGGTTTGCTGTCTACATTGTCCTGTTAATTTAGCAATCCCTGATAGATGAAAAATGACTTAATTTGACAAAAAATATACTATTCAAGACATACTGAGCCTGATGAAGTTTTGATGAGTCAAAAGCAAAGACCAGTGAAGGTGGGTTTTCTGGTACCGGATGACTCCTGGAGCAGCACGGTGATCAGCCCCGCCGAGATCTTTCACGGCGTGGGGCTCAAGTCCGGCATGTTTCAGAGTCAGGGTTATCGGGGTTTTGAAACGACTTTCCTGCGTTGCTCGCGGCATAAGGTGAGCGGTTTTTCCGGGTTGCCACTGGAGACCCGGTATTTTGCAGATGACTCTGTGGCAGATCGTCAGTTCGATGTAATTCTGGTGCCTTCTGTGTGGAACCTGTCGCTGGAAAACCTTCGTCAGTCCCGGGAAGCTCTGGCCTGGCTGGCTGAGCAGCACGACCAGGGGGCGATTGTCGCCGGTTTGGTCAATGGAGTGTTTTATCTGGCCGAGGCGGGGCTTCTGGATGATCGTGAGGCGACCATACACTGGGCTTCCGTCAATATCTTCCGGCAGCGTTATCCGAGGGTCAAAGTACGGCCGCAGATTCAGACCGTAGAGGCGGACAGAATTCTGACCACATCTACCACGCCCGCCACCTTCGATGTCGCTTTGATGCTGATTCAGCGATTCATGGGGGACAGGGCCGCAGAGCAGGCTTCGCTGTACTTCCGTATCCGCGATCAGGATGCACCGTTGCCCGAATTTCTTGAGCCGGCCAGTAAGGACCCCCTGGTCGATGCGGCGCGGGATATCCTGCGCATGAACTATGGGGATGCCGAACTGTGTCTGCAGAAACTGGCCCGGGATCTGAATGTCACACCACGCACGCTGTCACGGCGCTTTGTCAGTGCGACGGGGATCAGTCCCATCCAGTATCTGATCCGGCAGCGCCTGGAAGTTGCACGCAAGTTGTTGCAATCCACAGATCTGCAGATTCAATTGATTGCAGAGCAGGCTGGCTTTGGCTCGGCCACGGTTTTCTGCCGTAGTTTCAGGCAGGCGTTCTCTGCAACCCCGAAGAGTTACCGGCTTCAGACCCGGGGAGGCTCCGGAAGGCCTGACCGGCATCACATGATGCCCACAGATGGTCTAGACTGAAAGCGTTACGGGAGCGTGCTGGCAACAGATACCAGGTTCCCACACCAAATGCGTTTCTGCTCAGCTGTCTGGCAAAGAGGTTCGGCTTATGGGTGTCCTGTCTTTTACGCAGAAAATCATAATTGCATCCATCGCCATTCTGGTAGCGGTGTTGATTATCTACTCCACCACGCTGTTCGTGATCAATAAGAATGCCGCCGCCTACCAGCTCGACCGAACGCTCAGTGAAGTTGCTGAAACCGCTTCTTCTGGCATCTCTGGCTGGCTGAACAGCAAGCTCGACATTACTGCTTCCGTGGCTACCCAGATCAGGGATATGAAAGCTCCCGATGCGCTTCAGGACCTGCTGGAAGCCGGCCGGAATGCGGGAGCATTCACCAATCTCTACCTGGGGCGCGAGAGCGGCGAATTTGTTCTGGATGATCCGGCAGCCGAAATGCCAGCCGGTTTCGATCCGCGCAAACGGCCCTGGTATCAGCTGGCCAGAAGCGAAGGTGGCCCGGCTTTTACTGCGCCCTATCAGGATGCGGTCACCCAACAACTGATCATCTCTCCAGTGGTGCCTCTGGAGGGGGCTGAACCTGGTGTGGTCGGTGGTGATGTCAGTCTCAAGCAGGTCAGTGAAATGGTACAGGCCGTTGATCTGCTGGGAATTGGCTACGCGTTTCTGGTGACGGGAGATGGTTTGTTGTTGCAGTACCCGGATGAGTCCCTGATTGCCAAAGACCTCAAGGATGCTTTTCCTGAGGCGGGTACAGTCAGCATCAGCCCGGAACTGAGGACGATCAGTACTGCGGAAGGGGAGCGCCTGATGGCTTTTTTTCCTATCCGGGGCGTTCCTTCGGTCGAGTGGCACCTGGGAATCAGCGTCGACGCAGGTCTGGCATATGCGGATGTAAACCGGATCCGCAACCTGGCCTTCATTGCCGTGATCGTCGGCTGTCTTGTTGCCTCTTTTATCCTGGCTGCCCTGCTGGCCAGACTCACCCGTCCCTTGAAGCACCTCCAGAAGGCCATGCATGATGTGGCGGAAGGTGACGGGGATCTCACTCAGCGCCTCAAGATCAAGTCAAATGATGAGATTGGTCGACTGGCCGGATCCTTCAACACCTTCATCGAGAAAATTCATGTTCTGGTTGAGGACTTCAAAGGGTCTATCCTTAACCTGACAAACATGGTGGACAACATGGCGGAGGTTTCAAGCCGTACCCGTCATGAAATCGACCGCGAAAAGCAAGAGGCAGATCTTGTGGTGACGGCCGTGACAGAGATGTCGGCAGCGGCCCAGGAAATTGCGACCAATGCCCAGCATGCGGCTGATGCGGCCCAGGAAGCAGATAGTGAAGGCAGCAGCGCCCGGGGGGTCGTTGCTGGCGCCATCAAGTCGATCAAACATCTGGCGCAGGAGATTGACCGGGCAACTCAGGTCATCAACGAACTTGAGGCGGATGTAGGGAATATCAGTACGGTGGTCGACGTGATTCGTGGCATCGCGGATCAGACCAACCTGCTGGCGCTGAATGCAGCCATCGAGGCGGCCCGCGCCGGCGAGCAGGGCCGCGGGTTTGCTGTGGTGGCGGATGAGGTGCGATCACTGGCCAGCAAGACGCAGGAAAGCACTGAGGAGATCAATCAGACTATTGAAAAGCTCCAGTCCGGCTCCCGAAAAGCGGTTGCAGTGATGAGCGAGAGCAAGGCTGCCAGTGAAGCCACTGTGTCGGAAGCGAACCAGACGGGGCAATCGCTGTCGACGATTGTTGAAAAGGTCGTCACCATCAGTGAAATGAACGTTCAGATTGCAACGGCTTCGGAAGAGCAGACTGCAGTCACTGAAGAGATCACCCGCAGTCTGACTACCATATCAGAAGCGATTGACGGCACTCTGGACGGCGCTAATGAAGTGGCACGCTATGGAGAGGTGCTTTCTGAAATTGGCAAATCACTGAATGAGAAAGTCGAGCGGTTCAAGGTGTAATCACGGCTTAAGAATACCTTAAGTTTCAAGTCAGATAATCGATTCTCCAAATAACGCAATGGAGATCGATGCATGTTCCGAAAAATCCTTCTGGCGACTTCTGTCGTGCTTTTCTCAGCCAGCGTCTGGGCCGGCCCTCAGTGCACTGACGCACCCCAGGATCAGTGGCAGGATGCTGATGCCTTTCAGGCGAAACTGAAAGATGACGGTTATCAGATCAAGAAATTCAAAACCACAAAAGGTAACTGCTACGAGATTTATGGTCATGACAAGGATGGCAGCAAGGTAGAAATTTATTTCAACCCGGTAGACGGCAAAATCGTCAAGATCGAAAAGGACTGAATCATGGCCGCACGGGGAGAAGGCTGGGATGCGGTCGTCAAAACTTTTCACTGGGGAACTGCCGGTGCCTTTTTCCTGAACGCTCTGGTAACCGAATCCGGCAGTGATGCTCACGTCTGGATCGGTTACCTGGCTACCATTCTGCTGGCGGTGAGAATTCTGTGGGGCTTTGTAGGCCCCAGGCCCGCGCGCTTCGCTGACTTTTACCCCAGTCCCAAACGCATCCGGCAGCATTGGCAGGCGCTTCGCAGCCAGACGCATTCCTCTGCTGTGGGCCATAACCCTATGGGGGGTGCGATGATACTTTTGATGCTCGCACTGCTCGTTTCACTGATGGTATCTGGCTTGCTGATGGAGCATACCGATCGCTACTGGGGTGACGAAGACATAGAGGCACTACATGGTCTGCTGGTCAACCTTTTGTGGGTTTGTATCGTCCTGCATCTTCTGGCGATCAGCATCTACCAGTGGGTACTGCGGATACCTTTAATCCAGAGAATGACCTTCAGGTTCAGATTTCATCGGGCTGTCTATTTGCTGCGAGGAATCTACGTCTGGGCGGGCGGTAGCCGACACCCCAAAGGGGCGCTCGATGCTCGGTGGCAGACACTCAGCACCCGGGAGAAGCAAGCGGTAATCGATAGGGTCAATCATTACTGTAAGCTCTCTGAGCCCTTTGAGCCGGGCTCTGCCGCGATAGATATCCGCCAGTTCAGAAGACTGATTTTTACGGCCAAATCAGCATACTTTTTCGAGCTATACCAGCACCTGAGTAAGTTCAATCAATCATTCGGTTTTCTTTACCGGTTTGGCGATAAAACTCATGTCGAGCAATTGCCCACAATCGTAAAGGCCAGACCGGTAGCGGGCGATAACGCAAACTCCGTTCTGATCAATCTGGACAAGGTCCGCCACTTTAACTTCGTTGACGACACCATCCCCTACGATCAGAAAAAGGCCATGCTGGTCTGGCGGGGAAAGGTCAAAAGCGGTATTCGCCGTCGTCTGGTGATGGACTATTCAGGTCATCCGCTCTGTGATGTGGGCAGTTCCAACGATTTTGACGGATCCGGCAAGTACCGGCGACCTTTCATGAGCATAGAGGAGCAACTGCGCTTCAAGTTTATCCTGTCGATCGAGGGGAATGATGTTGCTACCAATCTGAAATGGATTCTGTCATCCAACTCCTTGTGTTTCATGCCCAAACCACGTTGTGAAACCTGGTTTATGGAGAGTCGTCTGATACCGGGCAGGCATTATGTGGAGGTAAAGCCCGACCTCAGTGATCTGGGAGACTGGATTGATCACTACCAGCAGCGGCCGGACTGTGCAAAACGAATCATCGAAGAAGCCCATTGCTTCGTTGAACAGTTCCGGGATGAAAGCCTGGAGGCCTTGATCGCCTTTAAAGTTCTGGAGAAGTATTTTCAACTATCCAGGCAAATTGTTTCAATGGCTCCTGAAGAGGAGACTGAGCATTGCCTGTCACTGTTCCACCTGCCCTGACAGGCGGTACTCTGGACGTCTGGCTTGCAGTTCAGCAGGCCGAACCGGCCGCCACCCCGGAGGCCCAGGCCCACTGGAAGTTATAGCCGCCGAGCTGGCCGGTGACATCGAGCACTTCACCAATAAAGTAGAGATTGGGAAGATCATTGACAGCCATCGTGCGTGAGGAGAGTGCCCGGGTATCAACCCCGCCCAGCGTGACTTCTGCCGTGCGGTACCCTTCCGTCCCACTGGGTTTGAAATGCCATTGAGTGAGCTCCCGGGCCAGAGTGTCCAGGGCGTCGTTGCGACAGTGTTGCAGGGCCTGTTCCGGCTCACAGTCCACCCAGCCAGGCAGCTCTTTGGCCAGTCGCTTGGGCAGGGAATCGTTCAGGAACGCTTCGATGCTGAGGTTCGGGGTGTCATGACGGCTCTGGCGAAGCTGTTCGCTCAGGTCTCTGATTCCCGGAAGCCAGTCAATCTCTAAGGGCTGGCCCGCTTCCCAGAAGCTGGATATCTGTAAAAGCGAAGGGCCGCTGAGACCCCGGTGGGTAAACAGCAGAGGGCCGGTAAATGTCTGCTGGCCATAGCTTACACGGACATCCGTGGCCAGGCCGGAAAGGGCGCTGAACTTGTCTTTCCAGTGACCGCTGGCGGTAAAAGGGACGAGTCCCGCGCGCGTGGGCAAGACGCACAGTCCGAACTGCCGGGCCACTTCATAACCAAAGCCGGTTGCCCCAAGGGTGGGAATAGACAGGCCACCCGTGGCAACCACCAGGGATTCACACTCCACGGTGCCACTGCTGGTGACCAGGCGATAGCCGCGGTCACCCAATGGCTGAATGCCTTCCACTGCGGTTTTCAGCCGAATCTCACAGCCAGCCCAGTCACATTCGGTCATTAACACCCGCAGAATTTCCTTGCTACTGTCATTGCAGAACAGCTGCCCGGGAGTTTTATGATGGTATTCAACGCCGTGACGTTCCACCAGTTCCACGAAATCCTGTGCGCTGTATCGCTTCAGGGCAGAGATACAGAATCCGGGATTGTCGGACTGGAAATGCTCGGGCTGTGTGCTGAGGTGGGTGAAGTTACACCGTCCACCGCCGGACATGAGAATTTTCTTGCCGGCTTTGTTGGCATGGTCCAGAACCAGCACCCGTCGTCCCCGGTAGCCTGCGGTTGCCGCACACATGAGGCCGGCAGCGCCAGCACCGATCACGATGACATCGAAGTTTGAGGCGCTCATGCGCCCTTCATCAAGTGGCTTGAGCGATCAGACCGCATTGATGCGCACACCGCATTCGGGCAGAGCCTCTCCATTCAGGAGCACGCGACTGTCTTCCAGGGTGACTTTTCCGTCACAGAGCCAATGGAGCACCTGGGGGTAAAGAATGTGCTCCTGGATCAGGAGTCGTCCGGCCAGCTTTTCCGGCGTATCTCCGGGCAGAACCGGAATCAGGGCCTGGGCAATGGCGGGGCCGCCATCCAGATCTTCGGTTACGAAATGAACCGTGGCACCGTGACGCGTGTCACCGGCCTCCAGCGCTCGCGCATGGGTGTTGAGTCCTGTATACAAGGGCAGCAGGGACGGGTGTATGTTCAGCATGCGACCCTGAAAGTGGCGGACAAAGGGGGCAGTCAGGATGCGCATGAAACCGGCCAGGATCACAAAATCCGGGCGGAACTCTTCGATTCGCGCCTGCAGTTCCTCGTCAAAGGCCTCGCGGCTGGCAAAGCTTTTGTGATCCAGCCCCAGTGTTTTTATCCCTGCCTTGGTCGCGCGTTCCAGGCCGGCAGCATCGGGCCGGTTACTGATAACGGCAACGATACCGGCATTGATGCGGCCATCTGCCGTGCCATCGATGATGGCATTGAGGTTACTGCCGGTTCCCGAAATCAGAATGACCAGGCGCTTTTTTCCGGGCGTCTGCTTTACCGATTTTTCTGGCTGGCTCACTTCAGACGATTTCCACCCGGGGTTCTGCGTCGGCCTCTGCGGCTTCAATGCTGCCAAGCTGCATCACGATCTCACCGGCATCATCGAGCATGCGCATGGCCGCAGCTTCAGCCTCTTCAGGAATCACCACGACCATACCTATGCCACAGTTGAAGGTGCGGTACATCTCCCGGTCAGTAACATTGCCAGCTGCCTGCAGCCACTGGAAGACGTCCGGCATGGGCATGTTGGCCTTGTCGATCCGGGCCACGGTTCCGGCCGGCATCACGCGCGGCAGGTTTTCCAGCAGGCCACCGCCGGTAATGTGGGAAAGGGCGTGCACCGGCAGGGCTCTGACCAAGGGCAGCACAGAGCGCACGTAAATCCGGGTGGGTTGCATCAGAGCATCGATCAGTGACTGGTCGCCACAGTCCTGCTGGAGATCTGCCCCGGAGACTTCGAGAATTTTGCGGATCAGCGAGTAGCCATTGCTGTGCGGACCACTGGAGGCCAGGCCGAGCAGCTTGTCGCCGGGCTTGACCAGTTGCCCGTCAATAATGTTTTCCTTCTCTACGATGCCGACACAGAAGCCCGCCAGGTCGTAGTCTTCACCCTCGTACATGCCTGGCATTTCAGCGGTTTCGCCGCCGATCAGAGAGCACTGGGCCTGTTCACAACCCAGGCCGATGCCTTCCACTACCCGTGCCGCAATATCGACATTGAGCTTGCCGGTAGCGTAGTAATCCAGGAAGAACAGGGGTTCAGCGCCCTGAACCAGCAGGTCGTTCACACACATGGCGACGAGATCAATGCCGATGTGGTCATGGCGGCCGGTGGAAAGTGCCAGTTTGAGCTTGGTGCCGACGCCGTCCGTGCCAGACACCAGCACCGGTTCGCGGTAACCCTTGGGCAGTTCAAACAGGGCGCCAAAGCCTCCAAGGCCACCAATGACCTCCGTCCGCTTGGTGCGCCGGGCGACATGCTTGATGCGCTTGACCAGTTCATTACCGGCGTCGATGTCGACACCTGCGTCACGATAACTCAGAGAAGGTTTGTCAGATGCGCTCATAATGCCCTTGTATGCCTGATTCAGTCCTGTGCTTGCAGCAGCACAGTGGATATGGGCCCGCCTCTGCGGGTTCGCGCGGATTTTAGCAGTTACACGACGCAAATTCTAATAGGGAACGACTCGGGCAGTGGGAGCCTTCCTTCAAATGGGTTATGCTTTGCGCTTTCAGAAGTTTGGCATTATGGAGGTCCGCTCTTG
>JAUIAZ010000340.1 GCA_030427465.1 Gammaproteobacteria bacterium
CATTCTGTTTCTCTCCGATGTGCCTGCCGAACTGGAGGCCGCCGCCGCAGCGGGTTACCAGGTCTGCCAGTTGCGGCGCGACGACTCGGCGGAGGCGCAGACCACCTTTCCGGTGGCAGAAACCTTTGCCGAATTGCCGCTGCCCTGATCGTGAGTCCGTTGTGGGGGGCAGGCCTTGTTTGCCATGGCTGATACTCTGGCTGCTGCCGCTCTTGATCCTGAGCGGGTGCTCCGGGGGGGATTCCCTCGAAAATCGTTTTGACGATTACGAGGCCCGCCTGGCACGGGTACTCGACTTGGACTATGGTCCCGAGCCCAGCCCGGAACCACTGCCATTTCCCAGCCGGCGATCCCTGCAACTGACTTTGCAGGATCTGCGCATCGACTGGCTGGAATTCTTTGCCCTGTCCGACTGCGACCTGAGCCGGGTGGTGGGTGAACGCAACAGTAGCCTTGGAAAGGTCATGGCGCCGAGTCAGCAATGGCTGTATGAACGGGAATTGTTGCGGGCCTTGGCAGAGTGCCGGCAGAAGCGCGAGGCAGAAGGGGAAATGGAGGCTGCCGCGAGACTGGCAGACATCGAAACCCTTAAACGTCGGGATTATCCGCTGGTGATCTGGAATGCCACCTGGGCCAGCCCGGAATATCAGAGCCTCCTTTCCACCCGTGGCGGTGCACTCGATACCACTTTCCGTCTGGCAGACCATGCAGAACTCACCGCCACCTTGTCCCGTCTCGGGGAACTCGCCGAGCAGGAAAATCGTCAGACGGATTTCACCCGGACCAAGCCGCCAGAAGACATTGAAGCACTGAATCAGAGCCTGGTCAGTGCCCCGGCCATTGGAGCGCTCTGGGTCAGCCTGGAGCTGGCTTCCGCACGAATGGCACGCATCAACAACGCATTGCAGGAGCGTCTGGCGCGTCGTTCCCTGTGTCCTTCCGGCAAACCGGTAGAGGCGGCCCGCTTCCTGAAGAATGTTCTCCTGAATGTTTACGCGCCTCAGGTGCAGAACCCCCTGGCTGAGTTGCAGCGGGCCAACCAGCGTTGGAGACCTCTGCTGGCGGGCCAGGCAGCCAGCCAGGTGCAGGCACTGACCACGCTGGAGCAGCAATCGGCTGCGACCGGAGGCAGTCGGTGGTCAGAGTGGCGACAATTTCATGAGCGTTTTCTCGGTGCCCGGAGTACACTCGAAACCGAGCTGCGGCAGGAGTTGCGCCGGCATGCCAGGCTGATGAGCGACACACTGCACAGTTGTGGTCTGCCACTGTCACTGGTTTCTGAGTAGTATCGGGTACGGCATCTCATTTGAGGCATCCCGCACTAGCCATTGCCGGGGCGAACAGCGTATACAATCGCCTATGACTGACCATATCTAATGGGGTAATCGTGAATCCTCTGTTTTCTGACCGCATCAATGATGTTCCGCGCAGCTTCATCCGCGAAATCTTGAAAGATGCCCTGGCCCCGGGAACCATTTCCTTCGCGGGCGGGCTGCCAAACCGCTCGCTGTTTCCCGCCAGGGCACTGGAAGAGGCCACTGCGCGGGTATTCGTCGAGCAGGGTACAGACATTTTCCAGTACAGCCAGTCAGAAGGGCTGCTGGCACTGCGGGAAGTCATTGCTGCACGCTATCGCCAGCGTGGGCTATCCGTGGAGGCAGAGCATATACTGATCACTACCGGTTCACAGCAGGGCCTGGATCTGTTGGGAAAAGCGCTGGTTAACGAAGGCGACCGCGTGGGTATTGAAGAGCCGGGTTATCTCGGTGCCATTCAGGCCTTTTCCATCTATCGGCCACGCTTCTGTCCGATTCCGGTGGATGAGAACGGCATGGATGTGTCCGGGCTGGAACAGGTGCTGGCGGGCGGCGCTCCGAAATTGCTGTATACCGTGCCCAACTTCCAGAACCCTTCCGGAATTACCTACCCGGACGATAACCGCAGGCAGGTGGCAGAAAAACTGAGCGGTAGAGGCGTGGTGCTGGTCGAGGATGACCCCTACGGGGATCTGCGTTTTGAGGGGCAGCCGCAGACTTCTTTTGGGCAGTTATTGCCAGAGCAGACTGTGATGCTCGGGTCTTTTTCCAAGATCATTGTGCCTGGTTTCCGTATTGGATGGATCGTAGCCAAAGGGGAGCTGATGCATAAGCTTCTGATCGCCAAGCAGGCCAGTGATCTGCATACCAGTTCTTTCCTGCAGCAAGTGATGTTGCAGTTTCTCACCGACCATGATCTGGACCGGCACGTGGAGGGCATCTGCAAAGCCTACGGTCAGCAGCGCGCCCACATGATCAGCGCCATCGACAGGCACTTTCCCGGGGCGGTGCGGATTACACGACCACAGGGCGGCATGTTCCTCTGGGCTGAGCTGCCTGCCGGTCTGTCTGCGATGCGCCTGTTTGAAAAGGCAGTCAAGGAACGGGTGGTCTTTGTACCCGGTGACCCCTTTTATATTGGAAAAAGGGAGGTGCCGACCCTGCGACTGAACTATTCCTGTGTCAATGAAGAATTGATAGAGGTGGGCATATCCAGACTCGGTCAGGCGATCGGAGAATTGCTTGGCTGACGGTTTCGGGGGGCAAATGAGAGGGCTCCGGCCCGGAATCCGGGGAAAAATTGCAAAGCTGTTTGTGTATTTTACAAAAAAGCCGTGTATTCAGCTCGGTAGCCAGGCTTGGCGACCATCAGTTACACTAATGAATATCCATTCACTAAATATCTGATAATTTAATCTAGGCGACAGGGAGCAAGCAGTGGCCAAAATCCTCCTGCTGGATGACGATACAGTATTCACACAGGCAACCCGGGAAATTCTTCAGCTTCTGGGGCATGAGGCGATTTGCGCCGGCCGTATAGATGAAGCCCGGGAGCTGATTAGTCAGGAACGGTTTGACCTCGCCATTCTTGATCTGATGTTGCCGGATGGCAGCGGCCTTCAGATCATGGAGGCGCTCAAGGGCATGGAACATGCCGGGCATATCGCGATCGTAACCGGTAACCCGAACGTGAAGTCCATGGTTCGCAGCTTATGCGGACCACATCTGAGCTATTTGCTTAAACCTCTGGATATGGAGCAGATCAAGGCGCTTCTGGAGAAGATTGAACACCAGGAATCTCTTGAAAAGAATACGCTGACGCACTTTGGTTGCCTGATCGGTGAAAGCCCGGCCATGCGCTCCCTGTACGAGATGATTGAACGCGTGGCGCCCAGTCGCGCAAATGTCATGATAATGGGGGAAAGCGGAGTCGGTAAGGAGCTGGTGGCCAGGGCCATGCACAACGCCAGTCATGCCAGCGGCCCCTTTGTAGCGGCCAACTGTGGCGCCATTAGTCGCGAACTGATAGGCAGCGAACTGTTTGGCCATGAGAAAGGCTCATTCACCGGGGCCGTGTCACGCAAGGAAGGTCTGTTTGAACAGGCCGAGAAGGGCACCCTGTTTCTGGATGAAATCACCGAAATGCCACTCGATCAGCAGCCTAACTTGCTGCGGGTGCTGGAAACCGGGCAGGTGGTCCGGGTTGGTGGCACAGCAGAAATCCCGGTGAACTGTCGGGTTGTTTCCGCCACCAACCGGGGACTGGACGAGATCGCCAGAGGCGAGTGCATGCGCGAAGACATTTATTTCCGCTTGGCGGCGTTTCCTATCTCGGTTCCCGCCTTGCGCGAGCGCAAGGAAGACATCCCAATGCTAGTCGACTTCTTCCTGAAAAGTCTGAATATTGAGAACGGTACGGCTTTCACCGTGGGTGACCGTGACCTGGAGCGGCTTCAGGCTTATGACTGGCCTGGGAATGTCCGTGAACTCAAGCATGCTGTTCACCGGGCGTTTATTCTGACGCCCCCGGACTCGAAGCAGGTGCACTGGCCTGAAAACTTTGGCTCGCCTTTTGCTAGCCGTAAAGAAGAGGGGCGTCAGGGCTTACAGGTTGGCAAGACTATCAGTGAAATT
>JAUIAZ010000341.1 GCA_030427465.1 Gammaproteobacteria bacterium
TAAAACGAATTTCAACATATTCGTCGTCAGCCGTATCACACAGGGTATCCCCTCCGGCTTGCTGGGCTACCACATAGCTGTTAACGAAACCGACTCCGTCGTTGTAAATCCGGTAGCGGTCATCGTTACAGATTTCGCCCCGGAAATTGCTGATCTGGGTCAGACGGTCGCTGTCAGCACGGCCGAGGAACAAACGTTCGTTCTCATACAGCACCAGATATCCCTCACTTTGCCTTTCACCGCCAAGTGGTACGGCTTCAGACTGAATGGTGGCTGAGAGGCCACTGCTCTGGCGCAGCACACTGCGTGAATCGATACGGAAGCTGTAGAGAAAATCTACGGGGGCCAGCGGGTCTGTCTGGTCGATGCCTGTGTAAAATACGACGCGAGGGGTAGGCAGAGGTTCCAGAGGCTCCGGAATGACCAGCTCAGGCGGAGGCTCTACCACCGCGGCAGACTTCTTCTTGTCATCGCTGCCGCAACCCGCCATCAGGCTGAAGACTGCGATTGTGACGAGAAACTTTGAGAGTGAGCTAGACATATCCATCCTGTTTAAAAACCAATCCCAGGGTTCAATACAATAGATTACCGGAAATTACACACTGAAAAGGTGAACCAGCCAGTATTCCGGTGATTTGGCTTTCTGACTGGCCAGGAGGTGCCGTCTAGCGTCGCCAGAATGTGGGGGTGAACAGCACCAGCAAGGTGAATACCTCCAGGCGGCCAAGTAACATGGCCAGACAGAGTATCCACTTGGCGGGATTGTTGAGGTTGCCATAATGCTGTGAGACTTCTCCAAGCCCGGGACCCAGGTTATTGATGCAGGCACCCACCGCAGACCAGGCGGTGACTTGGTCGAGGCCAGTAGCCAGTAAGCCGAGCAGCATGAAAACGAAAGCAAACATATAGACGGAAAAGAACCCCCACACCGCTTCAAGGACCCGATCGGGAACCGGGCGCTTGCCGAGTTTGACTACCATAACGGCATTCGGATGAACCAGTCGCCCGATTTCCCTCAGGCCCTGCTTGTAGATCAGGAGAACGCGGATCACTTTCATCCCGCCCCCGGTTGAGCCGGCACAGCCTCCGACAAAGGCAATCACGAATAACAGGAAGGGCAGTACCAGTGGCCAGGTCGCGAAATCTGCTGTGGCAAATCCGGTTGTGGTAGCCACGCTGACTACTTCAAACACTCCTCGGAGCAGGGAGTCCGTGAAGTTGTAGGTTCCGGTGGAGTACAGCATGAAGACTGCAAATAGTGAGATACTGATGAGCAAAAAGCTGTAAAAGCGGAATTCGGGATCGCGAAAGTAGGGAAAGGGGCTTCGGGAGCGCCAGGCGAAAAAATGCAGCGCAAAGTTTACACCGCTGATAAACATGAAAATGATGCAGATGATCTCAATCCATGCATTGTTGAAATGCCCGATACTCGCGTCATAGGTGGAAAAGCCTCCGATGGCAACGGTGGCAAAGCTGTGTCCTATGGCGTCGAAAGCATTCATGCCGGCAGCAAAATAGGCCAGCGCACAGGCAATGGTGAGGGCGGCATAGATATACCAGAGTGTTTTCGCCGTTTCCGTGATTCTGGGGGTCAGTTTGTTGTCTTTGACAGGACCAGGTGTTTCGGCGCGATAGAGCTGCATACCACCAATGCCCAGCATGGGCAGAATGGCGACTGCCAGAACGATGATACCCATGCCACCAAGCCACTGGAGTTGCTGACGATACCAGAGGATGCTTTTGGGCAGGTGATCGATACCGGTGATTACGGTGGCGCCGGTGGTAGTCAGTCCTGAGGTCGCTTCGAAGATCGCATCGACCAGACTCAGGTCAGGCGTCTGCGCCAGATAAAGGGGTAGGGCACCGGACAGACTGAGTACCGCCCAGAACATGACGGTGACAACAAAACCATCCCTGACTCTCAAATCCTGCTTTTCATTACCACCCGTCAAGAAGATGGTTAATCCGATCAGGAACAGGACCACCAGCGCGGTAAAGAACGGAGCGATGTGTTCGTCCTGATAGATCCAGGACACGATCATGGGCGGCAGCATGGTGGTACTGAACAACATCAGCAGCACCCCAAGTATTCGTGCGATGGCTCGATAATGCATACTCAGGCGGTATCCTGCGTCAGAAGAAGGCCAGGCCGACCTGGAAGAGACGTTCGACTTCCGGGATCCTGCGTTTATCGATCACAAAGATGATGACATGGTCATCGGGCTGTATGCGGATGTGATCATGAGCGATCAGCACCTCACCACGGCGCACGATGGCACCGATGGTGGCGCCATTCGGCAGATTGATTTCATCCAGCCGCTTACCGACGACCTTGGAAGAGCGGTGATCACCATGGGCCACCGCTTCAATGGCTTCGGCTGCACCGCGCCGCAGTGAGTGGGCCGCTGCTACGTCACCCCGGCGGATGTGAGTCAGCAGGCTGCCGATGGTGGTCTGTTGAGGGGAAATGGCGATGTCAATTTCCCCCCCCTGAATGAGATCCACATAGTCCGGGTTGTTGATCAGTGTCATGACTTTACGCACACCCAGTCGCTTGGCCAGCATGGAAGCCATGATGTTGGCTTCGTCATCGTTGGTGACGGCACAGAAGACATCGGTATCTTCTATGTTCTCCTCGAGCAGCAGTTCCTTGTTGGCGGCATTACCGTGCAGCACGATGGTCTTGTCGAGATCTTCGCTGAGTCGAACACAGCGGTCGTGGTTACGCTCCATCAGCTTGACCTGGTAGTTCCTTTCTAGGGTTTGGGCCAGGCGCTGCCCGATGTTACCGCCGCCGGCGATAAGAATGCGGCGATAGGATTTGTCCAGGGGCTGCAGCTCGCTCATGACTTTTTTGATGTGATTGCGGGCCGCTATGAAAAACACCTCATCGCCTTCTTCCAGGGTGGTATCCCCCTGGGGAATGATCGCCCGGTTGCGTCGGTAGATAGCCGCCACCCGGGTGTCGATGTGTGGCAGGTGCTTGCGCAGGTAAGCCAGCTCATGATTGACCAGCGGACCGCCCTCAATCGCGCGGATACCGACCATGCGCACCAGTCCATTGGAAAAATCGAGAACCTGCAGGGCCCCCGGGTTTTCTATGAGACGTGTTATGTGTTCAGTAACGACCATCTCCGGTGAGATGAGGACATCCACCGGGAAGGCCTCCACGCAGAACAGTTCTTTCTGATTGATATAAGCCGTTGAGCGCACCCGGCTGATTTTCGTCGGGGTCTTGAACAGCGTATAGGCCACCTGGCAGGCCACCATGTTGACCTCATCGCTGCTGGTAACGGCAATGAGCATGTCGGCGTCTTCTCCGCCGGCCTGCTTGAGCACTCTGGGGTATGAGGCATTACCCTGAACCGTGCGGATGTCGAGACGATCCTGCAGCATCCGGAGGCGGTCGGGGTCATGATCGACGATGGTGATGTCGTTGGCTTCATTGGCAAGATTCTCTGCCAGGGAGGCTCCGACCTGGCCGGCTCCCAGGATAATGATCTTCATGCAACAGACTCTGGAACTTTCTGGATGAGTGCGTAATAAAATCCGTCTTGGCCGCCGCTCTGCGGAAGACTCTGCAAGCCGGGGTTTGTGTTCATCGTAGCAGATCGTTGTGGTAATGGGAGTAATTGTGCGTCCGCATGCTGTCTGAGGAAGCGGGAGACGACGTCGCTGTTTTCCTTCTGCAGCAGGGAACAGGTTGCATAGAGCAGCTGGCCTTCGGGTTTCAGCAGACTCCAGCAGGTATCCAGCAATTTCGCCTGGATCTCAACCAGAGGCGGGATATCTTTTTCCTGACGGTGAAACTTGATATCGGGATGTCTCCTGATGACACCTGTTGCGCTGCAAGGTGCGTCCAGAATGATCCGGTCGAACGGCTTGCCGTCCCACCATTCCGAAGGCTTCCCGACATCGGCTGTAAGCACATGG
>JAUIAZ010000342.1 GCA_030427465.1 Gammaproteobacteria bacterium
CCTCGGCAATCGCGTTCAGATATGTACATTGGCTGGAAAATCGCAAATCATGGTAAGGGGCTGGCGCGTCTGCGCGAGCTGTTCATCGGTGCGTCGCCCCTGTGGGGGGAGGCGGCCGGCTGAGGTTTAAGGAGGCATGGTGAAGCTGACACAGCAGACGGGCGTTCAGGTACTGCTTTTCATCGGAGCGGCATTGGCCACACTGGGCGTGCTCTACGGGCTGGTGCTGGGGTTGGGCTTGCTGCCGCCGAAGCAAGTTACCATGGCAGCCGGCGAAGCTGGCAGTGCCTACTACCGAATCGCGAGTCTCTACCAGGACGCTCTCGCAAAAGATGGGATCGAGCTGAAAATCATCGAGACTGCCGGCTCCATGGATAACCAGCGGCTAATGGATGACGCGACGAGTGACGTGGACATCGCGCTCATTCAGGGCGGGGTGACTGCCAGCAATCCAGACCTGAATGCGCTGGCCGCGGTATTCCCGGAACCCCTGCTGGTTTTTGCCTCCCGGACATCGGGTGTCGATGGCAATCCGCACAGCTGGACGGGCAAGCGTGTAGCGCTGGGAGCCCAGGGGAGCGGTACTCAGGCCGTCACCCAGCGTCTGGCCGAAGTGACGCGTGCGCCGGCCCTGCAGGAGCGCCCTGGCAACCTGGCTCAATTACTGGGCGGAGCGGCCGCCGCTGAGGCTTTGCTGCAAGGCGAACTGGATCTCGCCTTTTTTGTGGCGCCTCTTGATGCGCCCTATCTGCAGGCACTATACGCCAGCCCGGACCTCGTGATTCTGCCTTTGGCACATGCCCGTGCGCTCGGTAGTCAGGTTGCCGAGGCACATCATGTTCCCCTGTTCGACGGCGCAATCCGTTATGAGCCAGCGTACCCGCCGGAGACTCTGGAGCTAGTTACGCTGGTGGCCAAACTGGTCGCCAGAGATGACTTGCACCCGGCAATCGTCAACCGGCTGGTGCATGCGATGACCCGGGTTCACGGGCAGCGTGAGGTACTCGTGATGGAACCGGGTTTCCCGAACACTGAATTGCTGGATATGCCAGCCGATGTCTATTCAGCGAAGCTTTTGCGTGAAGGCTTTAATCCGCTGGAGCAATTCCTTCCCTATTGGGTCGTAGCCCAGATAAACCGTTTTGCGCTTCTGCTGTTGCCCATGGTTTTCCTGCTGCTGCCGATGTTCAAGATTCTTCCCGCCTTGCTCGACTGGCGAATGCAGTCGCGGATCTACCGTTATTACGATCGCCTGCACGAGATGGATAGCACGCTGAGCGGACCTCAGCCTCCCACGCTGTCACCTGAGGAGGCAGCGAGCATGGAGCGTGAGCTGGATGAAATTGAAGATGGCCTGCGCACCCTGTCAGTTCCGCTCAAGTACCGGAAAAGTGCCTATACAGCCACGGAGCACGTCGGGCTGGTGCGTAAGCGAGTGCACGAATGCCGGTAAGTTAGCGTAACAGTATTCAGAAACCGGAGACTGGACAAAAAAGGAGAGCACCATGAATAACGGGTTTGCCAGGATGGCAGTAATGCTCTGGTTGATGCTTGCATTCAGTATCAGCGCATTTGCGCAGGTTGAAAAAAAAGAAAGCAAAGAAGTAGCGGAACTGTGGCGGGCCATCAAGGCCGGGGAGGCTTTGGTTATCATGCGCCATGCGCTGGCCCCCGGGACCGGCGACCCCGCAGAGTTCAGTCTGGATGACTGCCAGACGCAGCGAAACCTGTCAGCGGAAGGTTGGGCACAGGCCCGGCAGATCGGGCAGAGTTTCCGGGACCAGGGTATTCTCAATGCCCGGATCTATACCAGTGCCTGGTGTCGTTGCCGGGATACCGCGGTCGCACTGGATCTCGGTGAGGTAAAAACCCTGCCGGCCCTGAATTCCTTTTTTCAGGCCCCAGGCCGCGAGACCTTCCAGACCCGGCAACTGACCTACTGGCTGCAGAGTCAGCCTGTTTTGTCAGCGACTACTGTGCTGGTCACCCACCAGGTTAACATTACCGCGTTAACCGGCATTTTCCCCCGGTCGGGTGAGATGATAGTTCTTGATCTCATGAGGGAAGGCTTTCCTGTGTTGGGACGGCTTTCCCCACCGGCCCTATGATGACACCGTTTGCGGTGAGAAGCGGAAGTCGAAATCCGTCCGTTCCGGACTGGCCATTTCTTTTTCCCACTGCGCCCAGGTATAGGGCCACAGGATCGGGTCACCATCGGCATCCAGATACCAGCTTTGGCAGCCCCCTACCCAAGCCGTGTTTTTGAGCCCGTCCCGGACGTAGGCATTGAAGCGGTCTACGGCTTCGTTTGTCGGCTCCACCTCATCAAACTCGCCGCGTTGCCAGGCCTTGACCAGTTGCATGATGTATCCCGTCTGAACCTCACTCATTTTGGTGACAGAAAAGTTGCCGATGGGGGAGTGGGGGCCCAGCATGAGGAAGAAGTTCGGAAAGCCGGGCAGTGTGACGGAACGATAAGCGCGAATCTTTTTCTGCCAGGCTTGCTCCAGAGTCAGATCATCCCGCCCATGCAGCTTCATGGGCCGCATGTACTGGGTGGGATGGAAACCGGTCGCGAGCACCAGGGCGTCGAGGCGGTGAAACTTGCCGTCCCGCGTGAAGACGCCTTTTTCAGTCACCCGGTCGATACCGGAAGTTTCCAGGTGCGCATTGGCTTTCTGAATCCCGCGGTAAAAGGTTGTGTTAACGACTATTCGCTTGCAGCCGACTTTGTAATCCGGCGTGAGCTTACGCCGGAGTTCCGGGTTTCGTATGCTGAAGAATAAGTTGAGCCGGCAGATCGCCGTGAGCAGGGCATGTTGAAAACGATGACCGGCTGTCGCCTTGGTAAAGAACTGGGCAACGAACTGAGTTTGCAGATCGCGTAATGCAGTGACCCAGCGGGGGTGCCTTCGGAGGAAGCGCTTGGCCCGTTCACCGATGCGAATATCTCTTAATGGCAAAAGCCATTGGGGGGTGCGCTGAAACACAGTCAGCCGTGCGCCGGCATCCACCAGTTCTGGAATGGCTTGTGCCGCTGTGGACCCCGTACCAATAAAGCCGATGCGTTCGCCACGAATATCAACATCATCTCGCCATTCAGCGGTGTGCCAGCAAGGTCCTTCAAATTGATCTAGGCCCGGAATATCGGGTTTGGCGGGATGATGCAAGACCCCGGTGGCACAGAAAAGAAAGTCGGCGTTCAGTGTATCTCCCTGGCTGGTTCTGACCTGCCATTTCCCGCGTTTGAACCGGGCTTCTTCCGCGCTGGTGTTGAAACGACACAATTCGTTCACCTGATAGGTTTCGGCAACCGATTCAAAGTACCGCTGGATTTCGGGCCCCCTGGCGAAGAGGTTGCTCCAGTCTGCCTTGGGGGCGAAGGAGTAAGCATACATGTGCGCCGGAATATCGCAGGCTACGCCGGGGTAGCGGTTCTCCCGCCACGTACCTCCGACCCGGTCAGCTTTTTCCAGAATGGTGATTTCTTTGAGGCCAGCTTCGCGCAATTTAATGGCCAGCAGGATGCCGGTCATGCCGGCACCTATAATAACCGCGCTGCCCTTGCGCTGTTGTGGGGTAAATCGTTGTGAAAGGTCGCCCATGTCCTCTTTCTCTTGTTGGATTTATTCAGATGGTTTCATTTTAGTGACAGTCGCCAGACACTGAATATCAGCCGGGGTCAGTTGCTTGTGAAAAGCGGTCAGGTGAAAAGCTACCCGCCGGACGACTGATTGCCGGATGCTATCAATCTGATAGGAAGTCTTGTGTTTAAAGCAAAATGAGAATCATTATTATAATGGCATAAGGCAACCACAGGAGAGAGCCATGACCAAGACATTAAGTTTTGCCTGCGTACATTTTACCGTCGCGTTAACGGTCAGTTATTTGCTGACTGGCAGC
>JAUIAZ010000343.1 GCA_030427465.1 Gammaproteobacteria bacterium
ATCTTGTCGCTCAAGTCAAAACTTACTGTCATTGACAGTGTCACTGACTCTCTGCATATCTTGCCAACATGCAGCTGTCAGTGCCCACAACAAATTACTTGATTCAGCTTGTTAAAGAACGTCTTCGCGTTGGAAGTGGTGCGCATTATACGCAGTCGAATCCGGGTTGCAAGCCCTTTTTTCGTAACAATTTATTATTGGTCAAATGATAATCAAATCCCCGTAATTCTGGTCATTTTCAGAACAGACTACGCGGGTTCATTCCTGCGTAAAGGGAAGCCACCTCTTCGCCGTAGCCGTTGAAGGGAGTGGTATCAATCCGCTTGGGACCAAACAGTCCGCCAGGCAGGCGACGCTCGGTTTTCTGGCTCCACCTCGGGTGATCCACATCAGGATTCACATTGGCGTAGAACCCGTACTCCTCTGGTGCAATCAGGCTCCAGGTAGTAGTCGGCTGCTGCTCGAGGAAGCTGATGCGAACGATGGACTTGATACTCTTGAAACCGTATTTCCAGGGCACAACCAGGCGGAATGGCGCGCCATTCTGGTTGGGCAGGATATCTCCGTAGAGACCAACGGCCATGAACGTCAGAGGATGCATGGCCTCATCCATCCTGAGGCCTTCGTGATAGGGCCAGTCTACCGAGGAAAACAGAGCTTTCTGACCGGGCATTTCTTCAGGGCGGACCAGCGTTTCAAACCGCACGTAACGGGCTTTGGATGTCGGCTCAAATCGCTTGATGAGATCAGCCAGAGGGACACCGACCCAGGGGATCACCATGGACCATGCTTCTACGCAGCGAAGGCGATAGATCCTCTCCTGCAGGCTGTGGGGCTGAATGAGGTCTTCGAGCGCATAATCAGCCGGTTTTCCCACTTCTCCGTCAACACGGACGGTCCAGGGGCTGATTGTCAGTTGATGCGCCTCTTCGGCAGGATCGCCTTTATCCGTACCGAATTCATAGAAGTTGTTGTAGCGTTTGACATCCTGCAGTGGCGTCTGCTCTTCTCCGGTTGAACCGGCCCAGGGGCGCAAGGAATCCAGTTTTGGCTGCAGCTCCTTTCGCCAGGCCCGGACGCTATCGTTCTCTCTGGCCGCCTGCGCCGGACTCGCACTCATTCCCACCAGCCCCGCCAGGCTGACCTGAGCTGCGCCGCGCATGAAGGCACGGCGGTTTAGATATAAAGACTTATCTGTAACATCTGACTCGGTGAGAGCAGGTTTTGTACGAATCAACATGGATTACCTCCGACAGGAATACGCTTGTCAGCCTTTAATCTCTGTGACCCGCACCATCGGGATTAGTTCCCTGACCATCAGACCGATTATCAGCTGTCAGAAGTCGCGGTTCGCTTGCGGTATTTTTTTCTCAGCGCCTGATAGGGACCAGACAGCGTGTAAACAAGAAAAACTGCCAGCAGTACCTGTGCAGGTGCTGTTGCCACCACCGCAAACACCAGAACGACTATGAGTACGACAAAGAAAGGTACGCGATTTTTCAGATCCAGTTCTTTAAAGCTGTAAAAAAGGATGTTGCTGACCATCAGCATGCCGGCTGCTGCCACGACCACCAGCGTGAGCCATGATATCGTTGTGGTGACCTGCACATCGTGCATGGACCAGACCACGCCCCCAACAAGCGCAGCGGCCGTCGGACTTGGCAGCCCTACAAAGAAACGCTTGTCTGTAGACCCTATCTGGGTATTAAAACGCGCCAGCCTCAGGGCGGCGCCAGCCACATAGATAAAGGCAGCCACCCACCCGAACTTGCCCAGATCAGACAGCGCCCAGGAGAAAGCCACCAGGGCTGGTGCCACCCCGAAGGCAACCATGTCTGCGAGACTGTCATACTCAGCCCCGAAGGCGCTCTGTGTGTTTGTCAGGCGGGCCACCCGACCATCCAGGCCATCCAGTATCATGGAGATAAAAATCGCGATAGCAGCATTCTCGAAGTGCCCGTTCATGGCGGCCACAATCGCATAGAAACCGGAAAACAGGGACGCGGTTGTAAACAGGTTCGGTAACAGATACACCCCCCGCCCTCTGGGTTTGTTCTCTACCAGAGACTGGTCTTCCGTATTGTCTTCCTTCACTGCGGTTCTCCTCCACGCGATTCGCTTAATGATAGCGTCTTTACCTGAAAACAAAAAAGCGCGGCTTTTGGCCGCGCTTACTGCAAACCTGATAACAGAGACTTAGTTTTTGCTCTTGTCTACCAGTTTATTGCTTGCAATCCATGGCATCATCTCTCGCAGCCGGCCACCGACCTGCTCGATAGGATGCGCTTCATTCAGTCGACGGCGGGCCGTCATGGAAGGATAGTTGGTCTGTCCTTCCTGGATGAACATTTTTGCGTACTCACCACTCTGAATGCGCTGCAGCGCCTTCTTCATGGCCTGACGTGACTGCTCATTGATAACTTCTTCACCCGTTACGTACTCACCATACTCCGCATTATTGGAGATGGAGTAGTTCATGTTGGCGATACCGCCTTCATACATCAGATCAACAATCAGCTTCAGCTCGTGCAGACATTCAAAGTAGGCCATTTCCGGAGCATAACCGGCATCAACCAGGGTATCGAAACCAGCCTTGACCAGCTCAACACAACCGCCACACAGTACCGCCTGCTCACCAAAGAGATCAGTCTCGGTTTCATCCTTGAACGATGTCTCAATAATGCCGGTACGGCCACCACCAATCGCGGAAGCGTAGGACAGGGCAATATCCTTGGCTTTGCCGGACGCATCCTGATGGATCGCGATCAGGTCAGGGATACCGCCGCCACGCACGTACTCGCTGCGAACTGTGTGACCCGGCGCCTTCGGAGCAACCATGATCACGTCGAGATCGCTGCGCGGAACGATCTGGTTATAGTGAATGGTAAAGCCGTGCGCGAAAGCCAGAGTCGCGCCCTGCTTCAGGTTTGGCTCAATCTGGGTCTTGTAGATTTCAGACTGGTTCTCGTCCGGAGCCAGCACCATCACCAGGTCTGCACCAGATACCGCTTCTTCAACGCCAGCCACCTGCAGACCCGCAGCCTCAGCTTTGGCACGCGAGGAAGAGCCTTCACGCAGGGCCACGGTTACACCCGGCACTCCGCTGTCTTTCAGGTTGTTTGCGTGAGCATGACCCTGTGAACCGTAACCAATAATGGCCACTTTCATTCCCTGAATGATCGACAGGTCTGCGTCTTTGTCGTAATAAACTTGCATATTGTTCCCCTTTCAAATATTCCGTATCAGCCAGGCCTGGAAAGCCCGCCTGAATGTGTAAATCCTTCTGTTTGCGTCAGAGAGACAGTGTTTTCTCACCGCGGGCAATACCGGACACACCGGTTCTGACCACTTCCAGAACGCCGGTTCGGCCAATGGCCTCAATGAAGGCTTCCAGCTTATCTGTCTCCCCCATCAACTGGACGGTGTATACAGTGGGTGTCACATCAACGATCTGCCCCCTGAAAATATCTACCGTACGCTTGATTTCAGAGCGCTGTGCACCGGTAGCCTTCAGCTTGATCAACATTAGCTCCCGCTCAACGTGCGCTCCTTCTGTCAGGTCAACCACCTTGACCACCTCAATGAGCTTGTTGAGTTGCTTGGTGATTTGCTCAATCACACGATCGCTGCCAATGGTAGTGACTGTCAGACGGGACAGGGTTCCGTCTTCGGTCGGCGCCACTGTCAGTGTCTCAATATTGTAATTCCGCTGGCTGAACAGCCCGACCACCCGCGACAAGGCGCCGGGTTCGTTTTCCAGCAACATGGAAATGATTCGCCGCATGCCTCAGACCCTCTCCGTTTTGCTCAACCACATATCCCGCATGGAACCGCGGGCAACCTGCATCGGATACACGTGTTCATATGGGTCTACATAGATGTCAAC
>JAUIAZ010000344.1 GCA_030427465.1 Gammaproteobacteria bacterium
AATCCGGATACTGTGGCCCTCATGCAGCAACGTGGCATAAGCCATGACTTCCGCATAACCCCAGTTAATGGGCATAGCCCCCTGAGTCATCTTGTTCCGATCCTCAAGGATTTTCGACACCTGACGTTGCACGACAAAGCCTTCCGGCAACTGGGCCATCTTCTTACCCAGGCGCTGCAATGTCTTGATCGGCACGGTGGACTTGAACTTGGCCGTCCATTCGTGTCCCAAAAAGGGCGTCCAGTCCACGAACATACCGGTATTGGGCTTTTTGACCAGGCTCTTGACCACGTGTTCACCGCTGTCCAGAAGATCGCGATATTCGTTCTCGGATGCCTTGGCTTCATCTTCTGTCAGCACACTCTCTTTCACGAGACGCTCAGCGTACAGAGTACGGGTGGTTGGCAGATTCTTGATCTTGGCATACATCAGCGGCTGGGTACCTGACGGCTCATCGGCCTCGTTATGGCCCCGACGACGGTAACAGACCAGATCGATCACGACGTCCTTCTTAAAGGTGTTGCGGTAATCCATGGCCACCTGAGTCACGAACAGTACCGCTTCAGGATCATCCCCGTTAACGTGAAAAATCGGCGCCTGAACCATCTTGGCGACATCAGTACAGTATTCAGTGGAACGCGCGTCTTCGCGCTTGCTGGTGGTAAACCCAACCTGGTTATTGATCACCAGATGCACCGTACCGCCAACGCCGTATGCCCGGGTCTGGCTCATCTGGAAAGTTTCCATGACCACACCCTGACCTGCAAAAGCTGCGTCCCCATGCATGATGATGGGGAGCACCGCATCACCGATGTTATCTGTACGCCTGGTCTGACGCGCCCGAACCGACCCGACGGCGACCGGAGCCACGATTTCCAGATGCGAGGGGTTAAAGGCGAGCGCAAGGTGAACTTCCCCGCCCGGTGTCATGACATTTGAACTGAAGCCCTGGTGATACTTCACATCACCTGAGCCTGAATCCAGGAGCTTTTTCCCTTCAAACTCATCAAACAGCGCTTTCGGGTTTTTACCCAGCGTGTTCACAAGGACATTCAGACGCCCGCGGTGGGCCATGGCAATCACAATTTCCTTGGCACCATAACTGCCGGCACGCTGGATGAGTTCATCCACCAGCGGAATCAGACTCTCTCCACCTTCCAGTCCGAACTTCTTGGTCCCCGGGTAACGGCTCGAGAGATACTTTTCCAGGCCTTCCGCCGCAGTCAGGCGTTCAAGAATGTGCAGGCGCCGCTCAGGTTCATACACCGGATGCGAACGCACCGATTCGAGGCGCTGCTGCATCCAGCGCTTTTCCTCGGTGTTAACGATGTGCATGTATTCGGCGCCAACCGTATCACAGTATGTGTACTTGAGATTACGGATAATTTCTCCCAGCGTCATGGTCTCTACGCCGAAGAAAAGGGAGCCTGTCTGAAACACGGTATCCAGATCCGCTTCGGTCAACCCGTGGTAATCCAGGGTCAGATCCGGAACTTCTTCCCGCTCCATGAGATCCAGCGGGTCCAGTCTGGCTCTCTGATGCCCCCGGAAACGGAAAGCGTTGATCATCTGCAAAACACGAACCTGCTTGCGCTCGTGTTCCGTAGAGACCAACTGGGAAGGGCTCCCGGAAACCGCCGCCTGCCGGCGTTTGGCCATATTCAGGAATTGCTCACGAATGACCGAGTGCGGCACTTCCGATGGTGGTGAATCTTCCTGTTTGGGGAGTTTGTCGAAGTAGTCTTTCCAGGCGCCGGGGATGGCATTCGGATCTGAGAGGTAGGTTTCGTAGAGTTGTTCAACGTAAGCGAGATTCCCCCCGGCAAGATGGGAGGTCTGCCAGAGTTGCTCCATTGTGCTTTCTTGCATGTGGCCAGCCTTTACGTTCTGACTAGGGAAAGACCGGACATGATGAGGTACGGTGCACTCAAGGAACAACTGAGCTCAAGTACCTATCAGCCCCAAGGATTGTGCCTTTCCGATAGGTTAACTAAACAGACAGAGCCTTTTGGGCCCTGCATTGCACTAACTGTAGTATAGACAGTTAATGTTGTAACGCTCGCATTTATATTTGTCAGTCAAAGGGGGCATAACGCCCCCTCTTACTCTTGCATGAACCCGGATCAGGTAGCTCCCTGGAGGAGCATGTTTCGGATGTGACCGATGGTCTTCGTCGGGTTCAGACCCTTAGGGCATACACTAACACAGTTCATAATGCCGCGGCACCGGAAAACACTGAAAGGATCATCCAGCTTGGCCAAGCGCTCTGAAGTTGCCGTGTCCCGGGAATCAACCAGGAAGCGATAAGCCTGGATCAGACCAGCCGGACCAATGAACTTGTCAGGATTCCACCAGAATGACGGGCAGGCTGTCGAACAACAGGCACACAGAATACACTCATACAAGCCGTCCAGCTTTGCGCGATCCTCTGGTGATTGCAAACGCTCGATGGCCGGTGCCGGTGTGTTGTTCTGCAGGTAGGGCTCAATCTTCTCATACTGCTGATAGAACAGAGACATATCCACTACCAGATCTCGAATAACCGGCAGACCGGGCAACGGGCGCAGCACCAGGCGACCGCCCTTGACAACAGAAGATACCGGCGTGATACAGGCCAACCCGTTCTTACCGTTCATGTTCATGCCATCCGAGCCACAGACCCCCTCACGGCAGGAGCGACGGTATACCAGTGAAGGATCCTTTTCCTTCAGCAGGTTGAGCACGTCCAGAACCATAAGATCCTTGCCTTCAGGCATCTCGAGGTTGATGTCCTGCATGTAGGGAACGTCATCACGCTCGGGATTGTAGCGATACAAACTAACTAACATAGAAAACTCCTTACATCACACCTCAGTAACTACGGGCTTTAGGTGGGAACGGCTCCATGGTCTTGGGCTCAAAATTCACCTTACGCTTTGTAACTCTGCCATCATTGGGGAAAAACAGGGAGTGAGCCAGCCAGTTCTCGTCATCACGCTCGGTGAAGTCATTACGGGCATGAGCACCCCGGCTTTCTTTCCGCTCTTCGGCAGAAATGGCGGTAGCAGCAGCAACCTCATACAAATTCTGCAGCTCCAGAGCTTCAACACGGGCAGTGTTGAAAGCCTGGCTCTTGTCTTCGAGGTGCAGATTTTCAACCTGCTCCTTGATTTCCTTTAGGATTCCCAGCCCTTTCTGCATGCTGTCGCCGTCGCGGAATACGCCGAAATAGAGCTGCATGGTATCCTGCAGCTTCTTGCGCACATCGGCCGTGCGCTCTCCGGAGGTAGATTCGTTCAGGCGGGTTACACGCTCCATGGCCTGCTCAATGTCACTCTGCGAGGCCTCGTCAGTAGAGAAACCATCGCGCAGCATCTTCTCGATATGCAGGCCCGCTGCGCGCCCAAATACCACGAGATCCAGCAGTGAATTACCGCCCAGACGGTTGGCGCCATGAACAGAAACACAGGCCGCCTCACCACAGGCAAACAGACCTTCAATGATCTGGTCAGTCCCGGTGTTGTCCTGGGTCAGTGCCTGACCACCTATATTGGTCGGAATACCACCCATCATGTAGTGACAGGTCGGCACAACCGGCACCGGCTCTTTGACCGGATCTACATGAGCAAAGGTCTTTGACAGCTCACAAATACCCGGCAGGCGCAGGTTCAGAGTTTCCTCACCCAGATGATCCAGTTTCAGAAGGACGTGGTCCTTGTTGGGGCCACAGCCACGACCCTCCAGAATTTCCAGAATCATTGAGCGGGCAACCACGTCGCGTCCGGCGAGATCCTTCGCATTAGGCGCATAACGCTCCATGAAACGCTCGCCCTCACTGTTGATCAGATATCCTCCCTCACCCCGGCAACCTTCAGTTACCAGTGTTCCCGCACCATAGAT
>JAUIAZ010000345.1 GCA_030427465.1 Gammaproteobacteria bacterium
GACCGAACACTGCACGATGTTGCCACGACCCTCATAGTGCAGCTCATCGAAACTCAGCATTTTAGCCATGGCAATGCCCCGGCCATGTGGGTCGCTGGCGCGATCAGCATTGAATTCGAGGTAGCCGCTCCAGTCAAACCCTGGCCCTTCATCACTGATACGCAGTTTCAGTTGGTCGCCATCGCGCAACAGATAGAGCTCAACACGACGGTCAGCATACTCGGGCAGGCTCTGGCGACGCTCAATTTCCTCCACCAGCTGGCCAGACGTCAGCAAGTGGGTTTTGTCGTCATAGCTCAGTTCCAGGTTGCCATGCTCCACCGCATTGATCAGCAGTTCGGATATGCCGGTAATGACACGTCCGGGTTCCGGGAAGAAGTGCGCAACGGTTGCGGCCACGTGGCGGGCCTCGTCAATGGAGCGTAACTCAAGCCGCATTTCCTGCACCAGCGCGAAGGTCTTCTCGCGTTCCTCCATCGCCGCATACAACTGCTGTGTGCGGTCGTTATCCGCGATGGCGGCCGCTACCAGCGAAATCAGGACCTCATCATCGTACGGCTTGGTCAGATAGTAGAAAACCCCGAGTTCCAGGCCCTCGCGAATCTGCCCTGGCTCACTGGCTGCGGTCTGCATGATGACGGGAATGCGCTTGGGCAGGCTGGCCTTGTTGAAACGCTTGAGGAAGCCGATGCCGTCGAGATTGGGCATCATGCGGTCGAGCAGTATCAGGTCGAAATTGCATTGTGCGTCAGTCAGGGCACTCCAGCCGGCCTCACCATCGGTGGCGGTTACCAGCTCGTATCCTTCGTCTTCCAGATAAGTCTCGATCAGTTTCAGATTGCGGATGTCGTCATCAATGACAAGTATTCTGGCGGGCATGCCACTTCCTCAGTGCTTTTATTTAACTCTAGCACAGGCACGGCCAAGGGAAATCCGTTAAAGAATATTGTAGTTCAGATGGCGTCGCCGTTTGTTCCGCGTGCCTGCTTCTGGTATCCTGCCGACCCATCCTGAGGCCGTTTCTGAACAGGCCATTTGCCACAGCTAGCTTAACTGGATGGAACTCCATGACCCGCTACATATTCGTCACCGGTGGTGTTGTCTCTTCCCTCGGAAAAGGTATTGCCTCAGCCTCGCTTGCCGCCATACTCGAGGCACGTGGCCTCAAGGTCACTATTCTCAAGCTTGATCCCTACATCAATGTGGATCCGGGTACCATGAGCCCGTTTCAGCATGGTGAAGTGTTTGTCACCGATGACGGGGCAGAAACTGATCTCGATCTCGGCCACTATGAGCGCTTTATCCGTACTCCGATGAGCAAGCGCAACAACTTCACAACCGGGCGTGTCTACGAAACGGTGCTGCGTAAGGAGCGTCGCGGGGATTATCTGGGCGGCACGGTTCAGGTCATTCCCCACATCACCGATGAGATCAAGCGGCGGATCATTGAGGGCGCCGGTGATGCCGATGTGGCCCTGGTTGAAATCGGTGGGACCGTGGGGGACATCGAATCACTGCCCTTCCTCGAAGCCACCCGTCAGCTGAAGGTGGAAGTCGGTGCCCGGCGCGCCATGCTCATGCACCTGACCCTGGTGCCTTACATTGCCACTGCGGGCGAGGTGAAAACCAAGCCGACCCAGCACTCGGTGAAGGAACTCCGCTCGATCGGTCTGCAGCCTGATGTGCTGATCTGCCGATCGGAACAATCCATTGATGCCTCTTCAAGACGAAAGATTGCGCTTTTCACCAACGTCGAAGAGCGCGCGGTTATCGGCCTGGAAGATGCCCGCACCATTCACAAGATTCCGGCCATGTTGCACGAGCAGGGGCTGGATGAATTCATCGCTGAACGTTTCGGTCTGGATTGTGGCCCGGCCGATCTATCCGAGTGGCAGCAGGTCGTTGATGCCGAGCTGAACCCCGAACAGGAAGTCACCATTGCCATGGTGGGCAAGTACATGAACCTGCTGGATGCCTACAAGTCGGTGATCGAAGCCCTAAAGCATGCCGGTATCCGTCAGCGCGCCAAGGTGAATATCCGTTACATAGACAGTGAGCAGGTCTATGAGGAAGGCCTTGGTATTCTCGAGGGAGTCGATGCCATTCTGGTACCCGGCGGCTTTGGTGAGCGAGGGGTGGAAGGCAAGATCATGACAGTTGAGTATGCCCGCACCCACAAGATTCCCTATCTGGGTATCTGTCTGGGTATGCAGGTGGCGGTGATCGAGTATGCCCGCAACGTGGCCGGTTTCGACGGGGCCCACAGCACCGAATTCAACCGCAAGACAGCGCATCCTGTGGTGGGCCTGATCACGGAGTGGGCTGAGTCAGACGGCAAGGTCGTGCTGCGCAGTGAAAACTCTGACCTGGGTGGTACCATGCGCCTGGGCGCTCAGGATTGTCGCCTGGAAGCGGGATCAACGGCAGAATCCTGCTATGGTAAAAGTCTGATTTCCGAGCGTCACCGGCACCGGTACGAAGTGAATAACACCTATATCGGTCGCCTTCAGGAGGCCGGTCTCAGAGTAGCAGGGCGCTCGGCGGATGATCAGTTGGTGGAAATCGTGGAAGTGGCTGATCACCCCTGGTTTGTGGCCTGCCAGTTCCACCCGGAGTTCAAATCGACACCCCGGGATGGCCATCCGCTTTTCATGGGCTTTGTCAAAGCAGCCGTGGAAAAAGGTGGGCGTCCTGTGATCGCAGAGGGTCAGCAGAAGGAGGCAGACTGATGCAGCAGAAATCCGTCAGCGTGGCGGGGCTCGATATCGCCAACGACCGGCCCTTCACCCTGTTTGGTGGAATGAATGTACTTGAGTCGCGTGATCTGGCCTTACAGGTGGCCGAACACTATGTCGAAATAACGGGGCGGCTCGGAATTCCCTACGTCTTCAAGGCCTCATTCGACAAAGCCAACCGGTCGTCCATGCACTCCTACCGGGGACCGGGGATGGAAGAGGGGCTGCGGATCCTGGAAGAGATCAAACAGACCTATGATGTGCCGGTCATTACCGACATTCATGAGCCTCACCAGGCTGCGCCGGTCGCCGAAGTGGCAGACATTCTCCAGTTGCCGGCTTTTCTTAGCCGTCAGACGGATCTGGTCGTGGCCATGGCCCGCACCGGGCGACCGGTCAATATCAAGAAAGCCCAATTCCTGGCTCCCCAGGAAATGCAGCACATCCTGAAGAAGTGTGAAGAGGCTGGCAACAGCGATCTGATTTTGTGCGAGCGGGGTTCCTCATTCGGGTACAATAACCTGGTGGTGGATATGCTGGGCTTCGGTATCATGAAACAGTTCGGCTATCCCGTGTTCTTCGATGTGACGCATTCCCTGCAGATGCCGGGGGGCTTGCCCTCCGCAGCCGGTGGCCGGCGTGAGCAGGTGGCCCTGCTCGCGAGAAGCGGGATGGCAACCGGACTTGCCGGACTCTTCCTGGAAGCACACCCGGACCCTGACAAGGCATTGTGTGATGGCCCTTGTGCTCTCAGACTTTCCCAATTGGAAGCTTTTCTCACGCAACTGAAAGCCCTTGATGATCTGGTCAAGGGTTTCGATGAACTGGATACCGCCTGAGTCATCAGGCCACCATCTGACAAGGAGATTTTAAACATGGCAAAGATCAGGGATATCAAGGGGCGTGAAGTCCTGGATTCTCGAGGTAACCCCACGGTAGAAGCCGACGTGATTCTGGAAAGCGGCGCCTTTGGTTCAGCCTGCGCACCATCCGGTGCTTCGACTGGCTCCCGGGAAGCCCTGGAACTGCGTGACAAAGATGCGGGCCGTTACCTGGGCAAGGGCGTTCTGAAAGCAGTAGAGGCGATCAACGGCGAGATCCGTGATGCACTGCTGGGCAAAGACGCACTGGACCAGTC
>JAUIAZ010000346.1 GCA_030427465.1 Gammaproteobacteria bacterium
TCTGCCCTTCAGCGCTTCGTTATAGGCAAGGTGTTCCCGCCCATGCATGGCTTCCTGCCCTATGAAGTCTTTGACCTCAGAGCGCAATTCTGGATTTTCTATTTCTTCCCTAAACAGCCTGACACTATGGATAAACTGCTTTTCTCCTTCCGGAAACTGCAGGCTCAAGGCGTTGAAGAAAGCGGTTTTGAAAGCGCTGCCGCCATGCCAATCCTGAAGCAACTGTTCTTCCAGGTGAAAGCGGTATGGCCTTACCGTCATTTTGTTGTTATTCCCGAGCTTCTCTTCCATTGCGAGACCTCTGTTGTTGACAGTGAACACACTGACTATAGTCGAGCTTTCGCACCTTTAAAAATGAACATTTGATCTAAGCATACCCTTCCTTATCACTAATCTTAACATTGTTAATTTTACAATGACCCTCGTCAGCACGAGACCCAAGCCGCTACTCGACGACGATTAGACCGAAGTCTAATGGCCACCCAACGCAGACACTGGCATCCTGCTCTCAACAGGAGGGCTGAACATGCAAAAACAAAAAAACGTCAAACAAAACGCCAATTTCGCGTTTGGTATCGGAGCGCTCGTGGTTTTCGGTGGCGCCTTCTGGGCTTCATTGCTGCCAGTTCACTTCTATACCGTGATCGCAATGATGTCGGTTCCCAGCCTGTTCCTGGGTTACTATTTTGCACCAGTCTTCAATAAGTACCTTTTGGGTGTATTAAGCGGCATCGTTCTCTATATGCTACTGGAAAGGCTCCTCTACGGGCCTGTTTTCCCGGTGACTGCGCCAGTCTATGGGTCTGCGTATCTTTTTGCGGCGGGCTCGGTGCTTCTGGCCAGATGGTTCTACAACCGTAGACAACCCGTTGCCTGCGCAGTCTGAGTTTCTCTCCTGCGCACAGATGCCCAGAGAAATCCGGCTGCAATTGACGTCAATCAAACCGGCCGGCCTCTCAACCACCTAGAATAGCGTTTCCAGCATTAGCCATTTGGGAACGCCACCATGAGCAATCTGTATTGGAAGCCAGGATTGATCCGGCGATACGACCGTCAGGGTCCGCGCTATACCTCCTATCCGACCGCGGTGGAATTCCATGAAGACCTTGCCCAGATCGACTGGCCCGGCGCAGCGGCCAAGAGTCGACAAAATGGCAAACCGCTTTCCCTGTACCTGCATATCCCTTTTTGTGCCCACCTCTGCTACTACTGCGGCTGCAACAAAGTTGTGACCAAAAAACGGGATCGGACCCGCAGTTACCTCGATGCCCTGAAAACCGAGATACAGTTGCAATCGCGACGTTACGGGCGTGACCGAGTTGTGGAGCAGTTACATTGGGGTGGCGGGACACCCACTTTTTTGAGCCCGGCAGAAATGCAGGAGTTGATGGATTGGACTCGTTCTCACTTCAATGTACTGGAGGGAGCGGCCCTGGACTGCAGTATTGAAGTTGATCCACGCGAAATGCAGGACGGACGACTTGAAAAGCTTCACCAACTCGGGTTTAACCGCATCAGTATCGGTGTTCAGGACACCGATCCGAAAGTCCAGAAAGCCGTTAACCGGATCCAGAGTCCGGAAATGACAGAGCAACTGATCAGCGAAGCCCGCGATCTGGGTTTCACCAGCGTCAGCATAGACCTCATCTATGGCCTGCCTCACCAGAGCAGTCAGAGTTTCGCCAGAACACTGGATGAAATTCTTCAGTGGAAACCCGACCGGATCAGCCTGTTCAACTACGCCCATCTTCCGGACCGCTTCGCCCCACAGAGAAGAATACGGGAAGAAGATATTCCGAAGCCTGATGAAAAGCTGAAAATGCTGGAGAACAGCATTTCTGAACTGGTTGAGCACGGCTACGATTTTATCGGTATGGATCACTTTGCCCTGCATGACAATAGCCTGGCTGAAGCGTCCCGAAACGGGGAACTGCACCGCAACTTTCAGGGTTACACCACACATGCCAACTGTGATCTGATCGGGTTGGGAGTCTCTTCCATTAGCATGCTGGAAGATTGCTACTTCCAGAACACCCCGGACATATCCGAGTACGAGGCAGCACTGTCTGAAGAACGGATCCCGGTCAAACGCGGCCTCAGACTGGACATGGACGATGAAATACGTCGCGATATAATTCTGGAGCTTATCTGCCGTTTCGAGCTTTCACCAGAAGCCATCAACCAGCGCTGGGGAATAAACTTCGATGAGTATTTTCCGGAAGAAATCTCTCTGTTGCAGCAAATGGTGAAAGACGGACTCGTACACCAGCAAATCGATGGCCGCTACCGGGTTATGCCGCCCGGTAGACTACTGATCCGGGTCATCTGCCAGGTATTTGACCGTTACCGCAAGCCCAGTGCTACGCGCCAGTTTTCCCGGATCATATAGGCAATTTTTGGCAGCGGCACTTTCCGGCTTTACAGTTCCAGTATATCAATCCGCTCGCCACGCTGCCCCGACTCATAGACGCTGACTGACGATTCAGTATTCGCTGTCTGCGAGACAGATCCGGGAGCCATACTGCCCTCCCAATCATACTTCTCGAGCGCATTGAAGTCGTAAAGCCGGGTATCACAAAGATGGGAAGGCAGTACGTTCTGCAGTGCCTTGAACATATTTTCCAGACGCCCGGGGAAGCGCTTGTCCCAGTCCCGGAACATCATTTTGAGGTTTTGCCGTTGCAGGTCTTCCTGAGAGCCGCAAAGATTGCATGGAATAATCGGAAACTGCTTGAGCGCCGCGTACCGTTCAATGTCTTTTTCCCGGCAATACGCCATGGGACGAATCACGATATTGCGACCGTCATCACTTTTCAGTTTCGGTGGCATCGCCCTCAACTTGCCGCCGTGAAACATGTTGAGGAAGAGTGTTTCCAGAATATCATCGCGATGATGTCCCAGAGCGATCTTGGTGCACTGATGATCCACGGCAAAGTCATAAAGAATGCCACGACGTAGCCGGGAGCATAGCCCACAGGTAGTTTTTCCTTCCGGAACTTTTTCCTTGACGATACTGAAGGTATCCCGCTCGATGACATGGTATTCAATACCCAGAGCATTGAGGTATTCCGGCAATACGTGTTCTGGAAAGCCCGGCTGCTTCTGATCCAGATTGACCGCGATCAGGCTGAAACTGACCGGCGCGTGGCGCTGAAGGTTCATGAGTATATCGAGCATGGCGTAAGAATCCTTACCCCCGCTCAGACAGACCATTACCTTGTCACCTTCTTCGATCATGTTGAAGTCGGCAATGGCTTTCCCGACATTTCGTCTTAACAGCTTCTGAACTTTATTGCGTTCCAGCCGCTGTTTCTGATCAAATTCCTGCTCAGCAACTTCGGACATTTCATCCTGCTCTCTAATTCACCCGGACAACGGGTCAGAATTATAGCGAATGCTATACTGGGAGCCTATGAAGAATTCCAAAGAAAACGCGGTTGATCCGGACTTTAGCGGCTGGCTGGACGATATCCGGTTGGCACTCCATGCAGAACTCCCCAGATTTCCGGAGGCTATTTCAGAGTACGAACTGATAACCCGCCTCAGTCAGCCCCCCTACTCCCTGCTCGACAAGAGCCTGCTGCATTCAGTGGAAACCGCCTTTGAGGTCCATTTCCCTCTGTTTCACTGCCTGTACACCATGAAACCGGATTTTTACTCACAGGGTTTCGAATTACAGATTCATGCCTTGAGCATCACTCTGATACGGGTCGGCGAAAGCTCTGCCGAGCAGGCCTGCAGCACGAAGGCGAATCTGCCCGACTCCATACAAGACCCGCTGGCTGGGTATTATCTGGACCTGGATCGCTATTTCAATGCCAAACCACATCACATCAAAAGAATGGTTGAGCGTTTCTGGCAGGGTCTGTCAGG
>JAUIAZ010000347.1 GCA_030427465.1 Gammaproteobacteria bacterium
TCTGTTAAGGTACCTGGACTACTGCTGTCAGCCCCCCGAGCCCTTAATTACACATCGGAATGTCGCACAATTCGTGCAGAAAAAAAGCGACTCGGAAAGACGGCCAAACCCTTTGTGGCGGCCATTCCTCTGTAAACGCCAGGATATGGGTACCTACAAGCTGAGCCTGAGCGCACAGAAAACCAAGCTGGCGCTTCTGTCCTCATTCTTTAACTTTCTCATTTATGAAGGCTATACCGAGCGTAACCCGGCCATGATGCTCATGAAGAACGGTCGTTTTTCAGGCAAACCCCAGGCCAGTCCTTTATCAGAGGATCTGGAGGATTTGCGCTGTTTTACAGAGTTGCAGTGGTCTTATATCGTGGCCAGTGCCAATTTTCTCGCCAAATATGAGCCAGAAACACACGAAAGAACGCGATTTTTGCTCATGCTTTTATATGCCTGCTATCTGCGAATCAGCGAAGTAGCCGCCAGGCCCGGCTATTCTCCTGTGATGAGCCAGTTTCGCCGCGATTCGAAAACCGGAGTCTGGGGTTTTCTCGTGCCGCAAAGTAAAGGTGGAAAAACCCGGACAGTGGCCGTCAGCAAGGAACTGTTGAGCGCACTGAAACGTTACCGGAAATCCCTCGGGTTAACGGAGTTGCCAGCGCCACGTGAAATGCACCCACTTTTTATCCGCCATCGGCCAGGTGCTCATGGTCGTGATGCCGGGCTGCTGAACGCGAATCTGGGAATACGTCAGATTCGCGAACAAGTCGGCTATGTTTTCGAGCAGGCAGCCAATCAGCTTTACGCAGACGGTCTGACTGAGGATGCGGCAGAAGTCAGGTCCTTGACTGTGCATAGTATCCGGCATACCGGTATATCGCATGACATTAATCTGAATGGTCGTCCATTGTCACACGTGCAGGCAGATGCCGGGCACGATAGCATCGATACAACTTCCCGTTATCTGCATACCTCACGAGTAGAAAGGCATCAGACGGCTTCAGGCAAGCCACTCGATCGCCTGAGCGGTATTGAGTAATCCCAAGGGTTCCGGCTTTCTGCATCTTCAGCCCCTTCATTTAACATAATATATATTATGCGCATCCTAAGTGCTCGAATTACAGAGTAGCGATCAGTCTGTCGCATCATCAAGGATGATGTTTGATATACCTCATTGTAATTAGTCCGCCCGGACCACGGCGGTTAACATCCACCGGCTTCAACCCAAATCTTGTTTACCCGAGGATGCTATGAACGCACTTTTTACACCCCTGAAACTGGGCGCCAATGTGATGGCCAACCGTATCTTCATGGCCCCGCTCACCCGCACCCGGGCCGACGCCAACCATGTTCCTACCGACCTTATGTCTGAGTATTATGCCCAACGTGCATCCGCCGGTCTGATCATTGCTGAGGCGACCATGGCCATCGAAGGTAACTCGGCCTTCTGGCGTGAGCCTGGCATCTATTCCGAGGCACAGGTTGAAGGCTGGAAGAAAGTCACCGATGCGGTACACGCCAAAGGTGGCAAGATTTACCTCCAGATCTGGCACGGTGGCCGCGCCTGCCACCCGGCACTCAACGATGGCAAGGATCCGGTAGCGCCGAGCGCCATTGCTATTACCAGCGATGAAGTACACACCCCCGAAGGCAAGAAGCCCTACACGGTTCCCCGCGCACTCGCCGATAGCGAGATTCCGGCAATCATCGAAGGTTTCCGCAAGGCCGCCGAGAATGCCAAGCGGGCCGGTTTTGATGGTGTTGAGGTGCATGGTGCCAATGGCTACCTGCTGGACCAGTTCCTGCGTGATGGTTCCAACCATCGAGAAGGCCTCTATGGCGGCCCGATTGAGAACCGCGCCCGACTGCTGCTGGAGGTAATTGAAGCCGTATCCGGAGTGTTTGGTTCAGAGAACGTCGGTGTTCGCTTGAGCCCTCTGAACAGTTTCCAGAGCATGAAGGACAGCGACCCGGTCGACCTCGTAACCTGGGTCGCCAAGCGTCTGAATGACTACGGCCTGGCCTTCGTTCATTTGATGCGTAGTGACTTCTTCGGCGAACAACAAGCGGACGTTATCACCCCTGTTCGCGAGCACTATAAGGGCAAGCTGATCCTGAATATGGGCTACACCGGTGAAGAGGCAAAGAAAGTCATCGAATCCGGACTGGCCGACGCCGTCACCTTCGGTGTGCCCTTCATTGCCAACCCGGATCTTCCGGAGCGCCTGAAGCTTGGAGCCGAGCTGAACCAGGCAGACCCTTCAACCTTCTACACCCAAGGGGCCGAGGGGTATACTGACTACCCCGCCCTGCACGAGTTGGCAGAGGCGTAAGTACAACTGCGGCTCTAAACAGTGAACCGCTGCAGCAGACTCCGCAGTTCTGATGCCATCCGGGACAATTCTTGTGCCGAGCCCGCGATCCGGGAGGTTGATGTGGAGTTTTCGACAGAGATATCCCTGATGCGAAGCACATTGCTATTGATCTCGTCAGTCACTACATTGCGCTGTACTCACTTGCATTGTCTCTACCTCATCTCTGGAGCCTTGCTGAAGTTTTTCGATGATGGTCTGAATTTCCGCTGAAGGCCTGGTCTCGCGCAGCGGGAAGGAGTTGTTCATTGCCCAGACCGATACCGGTGAATGGGTGATGATGAACTGGAGGGGATGAGTACACAGATGGCGGAACGACTGGCAATGCTGCACGGGCTCAACGCCCCGGAGTTTTTTGATAAAAGCCTGTTCCGCAAACTGATCGGCCGCCTGGAACAAGAGAAAGTCCTCCACCGGAACGATCAGAACAAGCTCACCTTTGACGGCAGGCTGGAAACAATGACAGAAGAAACCCGGCAGCTGCTGAGCTCTGAGCTACGCCGCAGCATCACTCAAAGTGACCCTGGAACTTCGGAGTGATTAGAATCTGATAAGGGGGCTGCCGCTGCGTTAAACTGCAGTCTGGCGAAGCGCTGATACAGACCACTGTTTCTCATCAGGTCTTCGTGACTGCCCATTTCCACCACCTGCCCCTGATCCATGACGACAATGCGGTCTACATTGCGCACAGTGGCCAGGCGGTGGGCGATGACCAGAGTGGTACGGTCTTTCATCAAATGCTCCAGAGCCTGCTGAACCAGATGTTCGCTCTCGGCATCCAGCGCGCTGGTTGCTTCATCCAATAGCAGCACCGGCGCATCCACTAACAAGGCCCTGGCAATGGCCAGTCTCTGCTTCTGTCCTCCTGAGAGGCCTAGCCCGAGGTCGCCCAGATGGGTTTGATAAGCATTTGGCAGCCGCTGTATAAACTCGTGTGCATGGGCGGCTTTCGCGGCCTCAATCAGTTCGTGCTCGGTAGCCTCAGGCCTGCCGTAGGCGATATTCTGCGCAATCGTGCCATGGAACAGTGTCGGCGTCTGGGATACGAAAGCGATCTGCTGGCGCAGACTCTGTAGCGTAAGCGACCGCAGATCCTGCCCGGCGATATGAATTGAGCCAGTTTCCGGTTCATAAAACCGCATCAATAAATCGAACAGGGTCGACTTGCCTGCTCCACTTGGCCCAACCAGAGCCATGGTCTTGCCAGCTTCAATACTGAGAGTGAAATGGCGTATCGCCGGGGTTTCCCGGCGCGAGGGGTAATGAAAGGTCACATCCTCAAAACGGATAGATGCGGAAACCGGAGAAATGACGAGGGTCGCAGCATCGTCCACTTCCCGGATTTCATTTTTGGCGTATAGCAACTCAACAATCCGTTCCAGGGCTCCGGCCGCACGCTGAAGCTCACTAATCACCTCGGAAATGGAACCGGCCGCAGACCCCACAATGATCGCATAAAAGACAAAGGCTCCGAGTTCCCCACCGGTAATTTTCCTGGCAAATACATCATT
>JAUIAZ010000348.1 GCA_030427465.1 Gammaproteobacteria bacterium
CTGGTATTCACCCGGGTACCAGGCAGCGAAAAGAGCCGGTGAATGTAGCAGTCCCTGCCAGTCAATCCTGCCATCAGATCGGATGTGCAGGCGAAAAGAGGAGGCTTCGCCCGAGAGCGGTTTGGCTGCAGGGTTGACGCCTGACGTTTGCACCTCAAGATTCAGCGCTTCAGCCCTGGCCTGAAGGGAAATGCGCAGGCGGATCTGTTTCTCGCCCTCCCTCAGGGTGAGCTCCTGTACCGTAACCGGGGGAATACGCGACAGGCTTTTACGCAGTGACTCCCACTCAGGCAGAGGTGGGAAAGCACTGGCACGATCAGTCAGCGCCACCGGTGGCGCTGGGCCTTTGCGTTCAGTCAGTAGCGAGATAGCCAGTGAGTCAACGCTAACGCCGGACAGGTACCAGCCCGCCCAGCCTGAACGGCTGTCTTCACCGAGCCGGACCGGCGCATCCTCGGCAAACCAGAACCAGTCGGCGTGCAGATCATGGATCTCCAACCGCATCGGCCGGCGCAGGTCGTCACCGGTGCGCAGGCGCAAGTGTCTGACGAGCACCCGCCCCCTATCCAGTGACTCCAGTTTCAGCTCTTCGATAATGAAATCACCGGAACGGAACCAATGGCGCAAAGCCGTTTCAGCCAACAAAATGCGGTTGAACCAGACCACCGTCACGGCTAGCAGCAACAGTAGCAGAACACCCCACAGGCTTTTTCGCAGCATGGCCATCCTTCAAATCAGGCTCTTCAGTGTATCTTCAGGGCCACAGGCGTCACTGTCGCATGGTTCACGAATCGGTTTTTTTCAGCAACAGCGAATCCGAGCGGTAAGGTACCTTGCCCGAGGAGACATAACGGCTTGCCGGATCCAGGTGCAGGTCCTGGTCATCAAAGAAAATATGGGGCCTGAAGGCTTTGAGCACCGGTGCTTTTTCCAGTCCCCCGAGGAAAAAGACATTATGCACGTGCACTCCCCAGCAACGCAGGGTTTTCAACACCCTCAGTTCGGCCGGGGCGGCTCTGGCGGTGACAATGGCAATTCGTACGGGAGACTGGTGGACGCTGAATGGCAGCCGCTGCTGCAGGCGCGACAGTTTGGTCAGGAAATGTGCATAAGGTCCTTCCGGTAACGGCAGATCCTGCTGCTCATCCTCGCTGGCCTTGAATGCATCCAGGCCCTGAGTTTTGTAAACCAGTTCACTGCTGTCATCGAAAAGTACCGCATCGCCATCGAAAGCCAGGCGCACCTGATCCGCTGGTGTTTCTGTCAGATCGGAGGGCACCGGCTTCAGGATAGCTGCCGCACAAGCACCTTCGTTGATCACACGCTGCGCATCGTCAGTGTTGGTCGTCAGAAAGAGGTCGACATCAAAGGCCTCCAGATAATCCACGACACTTTCTCCGCCGGTAAAAGCATGACGGGTAATACCCAGCCCCAGACGACGGATATTGTGAAACACCTGCATCCCGGTTTCCGGACTGTTGCGCGACATCACAACCACTTCTACCAGTGGCGCCGGGTCCGCAGCATTTTGGTGACGGTTCAGGGCAAGCAGCGCCTGAACCAGAGGCATGCCTGTTCCGGGCCGCAGATCGGTATGCTCGCGTGCCAGCATGAACTGCCGGTAGTCCTCAATGGCCGTCTCCGGATCAGAAGCCAGCCGGGTCTGGAAATACAGATCTGCTTCAGACAGGTCAAACAGCGCCGTGGCCGAAATGCCAATGACCAGCGTGTCTTTCAACTCAACAGGCATCTGCCGGCTCCTCTCTCTGTTGCCATTGGTCCCTGACCCGCCGGATGGCCTCTGCCCTCTGCTGCCGCAAAGCTTCTCCGATCGCCGCACCCTTCAGCCCCTGGGCCACCAGCGCCTGTACATCAACCTCACGACAAGCCTGCAAGGCCTGCCGTAGATAGTCCGCTTGCGGGTAGGCCGAAGTCTCGAACCCCAGACGCCCTCGGGCATCAGCGGTTGACGCCAGCAAAAAATACCCGAAATTTTCCGGACGACGCAGACCGTCATTCGCTTCGATCAGTTTGAGTACCGTCGCAGGCTTCAGCTCAAACGCACGATGTGCCTGCAAATGATACTTGGTAACATTGAGTGCAATCTGTTGCACCGCCTTTGGCACCTTGAGTCGCTGGCACAAGGCCTTGACCGGTTTGATGCCGAGATTTTCATGGCCCACATGCCGGGGCCACTGTTTGGGGTCTGTGCAACCTTTACCCAGATCGTGTACCAAAGCCGCAAATCGCACTTCAAGCAGCTCACTCAATTGAGCCGACTGCTCCAGCACCATCAGGGTATGCACGCCGGTGTCCACTTCCGGATGATACTCGGCCCGCTGGGGCACTCCGAAAAGGCAGTCCAGCTCCGGCAACAGAATTTTCAGCGCTCCCACCTCTCTGAGACACTCGAAAAAGGCAGCCGGTTCAGGGCTCAGGAGCGCCAGGGATATTTCTTTCCAGACACGTTCCGTCGTCAGGCTTTGCAGCTCGCCGCTCACCGTGATGCGTCGCATCAGTTCAAGTGTTTCCTCTGCCACGCAGAAGCCCAGGGGTTTCAGCCGCGAAAGAAACCGCGCCACTCTCAACACGCGAAGCGGGTCTTCAGTAAAAGCATCGGTCACATGCCGAAGGATACGCCTATCGATATCTTTCTGGCCCTGGTAGGGATCGTGCAGGACACCAAACTCATCTTCCGCTATCGCATTGATGGTGAGATCCCGACGGGCCAGATCTTCGTCCAGAGTAACAGATGGGTCGAAGCGGCTGTCAAAGCCATGATAACCCGTGCCGGTTTTTTTTTCGGTTCTGGCCAGCGCATACTCTTCACGGGTCTTCGGGTGCAGAAAAACCGGAAAATCCGCCCCGACCTGAGTGTAGCCGGCACTCAGCAAATCCTCGGGACGCGCGCCCACCACCAGCCAGTCCCGATCCTTGACCGGCAAACCCAGTAGCCTGTCCCTGACCGCTCCACCTACCTGATAAATCTGCACTTGTATTGTCCTGCCGTGAACCCGATGACACTCCGGGGCAATCCAAAGCCCCCGGCCACTCCGTACCCAGTAAAAGAAGCAGTTTAGCGGCTGCAGCGCGTCAAGGCGACCATCCTGCCTGAGGTACTGCTGTTGCACTTACACACACTGTCAGGGAAAGCCCGTCATGACCAAAACCCTAGGGACAACGTTTATGTTATTCAGTCTGAATCTGAGCACACTCCTGGGCCTGAGCGGTTGCCAAAGCGTTAAGGACTACCCGCCTCTGCGCACCGAATCTTATGTGGATCTGCAACGATTTGCCGGGTCCTGGTATGTCATTGCCAACATCCCTACCCCGCTGGAAACGGATGCCTACGGCGCGATCGAACATTACGCCCTGCCTGATGACGGCGTTATCGAAACCACCTTCACTTATTACGACGGGGGGTTTGACGGTGAGAAGAAAGTCTACGAACCCACTGGCTTTGTGCGCGATACCCAAAGCAACGCAGTCTGGGGCATGCAGTTCATCTGGCCTTTCAAGGCCGAGTACCGGATCATGTATGTAGATGAGGACTACGAGATTACCGTGATCGGCCGCAGCAAGCGGGATTATGTCTGGATCATGTCCCGCCACGCGGTGATCGGCGAGGACACCTTCCAGTCACTGCTGAAAATGATCAAGACCGAAGGCTATGACATTTCAAAAGTACAGAAGGTGCCTCAACGGGAAAACCACCCGGATTTTCAGGGTTGAGTGACCAGGCTGTCGTGGCCGTCACTGGCGTCCAGGACTGTCAGTTCCGAATCAGTATTTTCAGGGTTCAGGTCGATGGCGTAGAGGTCAGCTGCGCTGTCTTTTTCCAGAGAGCTCAGCGCCACAGCCTGCT